>NZ_JBSGJD010000034.1:0-51943 GCF_053605405.1 Amycolatopsis sp. NPDC003861 | reverse complement strand
CGCCGAGCAGCAGCGGCGGCCGCGGGCGGTCGGTGAACGCACGCTCCAGCTCGGTGACCACGTCGACGAGCCGTTCGAACCGGCGGCCGGGCGTGCCCCAGTCGACGCCGGCGGCTTCGAACTCCGCGCGGACGTACCCCGCACCGATCCCGATCTCCACCCGGCCGCCGGTGAACTCGTCGAGCGCGGTGACGTCCCGGGCCAGCAGCATCGGGTTGTGGAAGCTCGCGTTGAGGACGTAGGTGTTCAGCCGGATCCGCTCGGTGGCCTCGGCGGCGAGGAGCAGGGCCGGGAGCGGCGCGACCCGGCCGAGGTGGTCGACCACGCCGACGACGTCGTAGCCGAGGTCCTCGGCCTGGCGGCACTTCGCCAGCCACTCGGCCCGTGAGCCGGGCACGTACAGCGCGACGCCGAAGCGGAACGGTCTCATGGCCGCGAAGTTACCCGGAAAAGGAAGAAGGGGACGCCTCCCGGATGCGGCCGGGAGGCGTCCCCTGTCTCAGGGAGCTCAGCTGAGGCGCTGGGCCAGCGCGTCGAGCTCGTCACGCAGCGACGTCGGAACCTTGTCGCCGATCTTCTCGAACCACTCCTCGATCAGCGGCAGCTCCTCGCGCCACTCCTCGGGCTTGACGTCCAGGGCGGCCTGGATGTCCTCGATCGGCTCGGTCAGGCCCTCGGTGTCGAGGTCCTCGGCCCGCGGCACGAAGCCCACCGGCGTCTCGACCGCGTTGCCGCGACCCTCGACGCGCTCGACGACCCACTTGAGGATCCGCGAGTTCTCGCCGAAGCCCGGCCACAGGAACCGGCCGTCGTCGCCGCGGCGGAACCAGTTGACGTAGAAGATCTTCGGCAGCTTGTTCGCGTCGGCGTTCTTGCCCAGGTTCAGCCAGTGCTTGAAGTAGTCACCGGCGTGGTAGCCGAGGAACGGCAGCATCGCCATCGGGTCGCGGCGGACGTTGCCGACCGCGCCGGCGGCGGCAGCGGTGGTTTCCGACGACATGGTGGCGCCCATGAAGACGCCGTGCTGCCAGTCGCGGGCCTCGTTGACCAGCGGGACCGTGGTCTTGCGGCGGCCGCCGAACAGGATCGCCGAGATCGGCACGCCCTTCGGGTCGTCCCACTCCGGCGCGAGGATCGGGCACTGCGACATCGGCGTGCAGTAGCGCGAGTTCGGGTGAGCCGCCTTCTCCTCGGAGTCCGGCGTCCAGTCCTGGTGCTTCCACGAAGTGGCGTGCTGGGGCTTGTTCTCCATGCCCTCCCACCAGATGTCGCCGTCGTCGGTCAGGGCGACGTTCGTGAAGACCGTGTTGCCCTTCTCGATCGTGCGCATGGCGTTCGGGTTGGTGTGCCAGTCGGTGCCCGGCGCGACGCCGAAGAAGCCGAACTCCGGGTTGACCGCGTACAGGCGGCCGTCTTCACCGAAGCGCATCCAGGCGATGTCGTCGCCCAGGGTCTCGGCGCGCCAGCCCGGGATGGTCGGCTGCAGCATGGCGAGGTTGGTCTTGCCGCAGGCGCTCGGGAACGCGGCCGCGACGTAGTGAACCTTGTCCTCGGGCGAGATCAGCTTGAGGATCAGCATGTGCTCGGCGAGCCAGCCCTCGTCGCGCGCCATCACCGAGGCGATGCGCAGCGAGTAGCACTTCTTGCCCAGCAGCGAGTTGCCGCCGTACCCCGAGCCGTAGCTCCAGATCGCGCGCTCCTCGGGGAAGTGCGAAATGTACTTCGTTTCGTTGCAGGGCCAGGAAACGTCCTTCTCGCCCGGTTCGAGCGGGTGGCCGACCGAGTGCAGCGCGGGCACGAATTCGCGCTCGCTGCCGTCCGGCGCGACGAACTTCTCGAGGGCCGCCTTACCGGCGCGGGTCATCACGCGCATCGACGCGACAACGTAGGCGAAATCGGTGATTTCGATACCCAGCTTGGGATTCTCGTCGCCGAGCGGGCCCATGCAGAACGGGATGACGTACATCGTGCGGCCACGCATCGAGCCGCGGAACAGCTCGGTCATGGTGGCCTTCATCTCGGCCGGGTCCATCCAGTTGTTGGTCGGACCGGCGTCCTCGGGACGCTCGGAGCAGATGAAGGTCCGGTCTTCGACGCGGGCGACGTCGTTCGGGTCGGAAGTGGCCCAGAAGGAGTTCGGCTTCGACTTGAGCTGCACGAACGTGCCCGCCTCGACCAGCTCCTGGTTGATCCGGGCGGCTTCTTCGTCAGACCCGTCGACCCACACCACGCGGTCCGGGGTGGTCAGCTCGGCGACCTCCCGGACGAAGGACAGCACGCCACTGTGCGTCGTCGGCGCGGTGTCCAGTCCGGGGATGGCGACTGCGGTCATCTCTACTCCTGACTTCCGACGACAAATGCGCCCGCACCGGAACGACGTTGTCCCGGTGCGGGCGTCATTGCCGGCGACCGAATGGCTTCGCACACCGGCTGGCGAACCGGTGTGTGCGATTTGGGATTCCCCGAGAGTAGCCGCATGACCGGCAAGTAACCGAGAGCTGACGTGTAGGTTCTCTCACAAGAACGATAAGGGAATCGATTCAGATGTCACTTGATCGGTGTATTCGCCGAAAATCTTGCGGTGGCCCGGGACACACCTGTGACCTGCTCGTTTTCATTGAAGACATGAAGAAAGCCCGAGGCCGCAGCCTCGGGCTTTCAAACTATGACCTGGGTCACTTTCAGTTCGGCGAAATCCACTGCCCGGTGCCGGAGTCGATGCGCGCGACGCCTTCCAGGGTCTGCGTGCCGGCCTCGCCCCAGGCCGCGTCCGCGGCGGGATCGCCGTCGTTCCTCAGTCCACTCGAGACTTCGGTCCACTGGCCGGGGCCGGAGTGCTCGAACGTCGTGGTCGTGCCGTCGGACTCGGTCTGCACCGCGATGTCCGCTTCGCCGTCGCCGTCCTTGTCGGTGAAGGCGATGGTGCCGCCGCTCTTCGTCTCGACGATGGCGGTGTCGTTGTGGCCGTCGTGGTCGGTGTCGATGGTCGCGACGCCCGCGTCGACCTCGCCGTCCGGCAGGTCGGCGTGGATGTGGCCGCCGGAGCTGTCGTCCCGGCCGCCGGTGTCGGAGTCGTCGTGGCCGCCGCCCGCGCCGTCCTGGACCCACTGGCCGCTGGCCTCGTCGTAGACCGCCTGCTCGACGACCTTCCCGTTCTCGTCCAGCACGGCGTAGTGGTCGGCCTCGCCGTCGTGGTTCGTGTCGATGAACGCCTGGGCCGAGCCGTCGTCGTGCTCGATGATCGCGGTGTCGTTCACCCCGTCTTCGTTCACGTCGTAGTTGACCTCGGCCTGGTACTCCTGGCCGTCGACGTGGACGGTCATCGCGTCCGGGCTGCTCGCGTCGGTGTCGCTGCCGCCGCTCTCGTCGACCCACATGGCACTTCCCCCTTCGAACCGGGTAACACGCTCCGACCTGCTGTCTGAGGGTATGACTCACCGTAGGCCCGTTCGGTTCCGCTCCACAACCGGACCGGTGCTCAGGCGGTTTTGTCCCGCAGCGCCCGGATCCGCGTCAGGAAGGCTTCGGCGCGCTCGCGGCCGTCGCTGACCTCCTTGAGCCGCTTCGACACGACGGCGATCTTCTTGGCCCGCTCCTGCGCACCCATCTTGATCGTCTTGTCGACTTCCTTCAGCTCGGCCTCGATGGCGTCGATGCGCCGGCCCAGTGCCTCGTCCAGGGCCATCGACAGCTGCTGCTCGGCCTCGATGAGCTGCTCGGCGACGAGCTGGTCGAGCGTCGAACGGGCGTCCGCGATGGCCTCGACCAGCCACTGCTTCATGTGCTGCTTGTCGGCCGCGTGCTTGCGCGTGCGGGCCATCCACCAGCCGGCGCCGAGGCCGATGATGATCGTCGCGGGCAGCACGACCGGGTTGAGGATCGCGACGCCGGCCAGCGGCAGCGCGGCCACCTTGCCGGCCCCGACGCCACCGGAGATGCCCATGAAGACGAGCAGCTTGTCTTCCGCCGTCGGCGGCTTCTTGTCCGGCGGGCGCAGCACCACCGGCGGGCCGCCCGCCCGGGCGAATTGCGCGCGGATCACGTCGAGCTCTTCGGGCGAGAACAGCTCCGACAGCGAGACGTTGGTGACCTGGTTCAGCCGTTGCGAGAGCAGCATGGAGATGCGCTGCGACGTCGTTTGCAGCGCGATGTCGACCTGCTGGGGCAGCGCGGCCAGCTCGTCGCGCTTGGCGGCGTCGATCAGCTGGCGGAAGTGGGTCTGCGCGTCCCGCATCTGCCGGCTGCTTTCGTGCCCGACCTCGACGCGGGTGCGCTGCACCTCGCCGCGCAGCTTCAGCTGCCAGCCGCGGGTCGAGCTCCGGCGTTCGGCCTGCAGCTGGTCACGGCGTTCGCGCAGCTGTTCGGCCTCGGCCTCGCCCGCCGACAGCGCGCGGCTCTCGGCCTGCAGCTTCGCCTTGAGCTCGCCCAGGGCGCTGGACAGCGCGCGCAGCGTGTTCGCCTCACCGAGCATCGCCGACCGGCCGACGAGCAGCTCCTGCAACGCCGTCTGGATCGCCGCGACGCCGGACTTCTCCCGCAGCATCGCGGCCATCTGCTCGTTGGGCGCCTTCGCCGCGGTCTCGAACATCCGCGCCGACACCGGGTGGAACACCGCTTCGGCGAAGCGGGGCGCGTGCTCGCGCAGCAGCTGCCGGTCGGCTTCCATGACCTCGCGCCAGCCGCGGAACATGTCCACCTTGGTCAGCGCGAACACGACGGTTTCGACGCGCTCGCCGACGTCCCGCAGGAACTGCAGCTCGGTCGAGGTGAACGGCGCCGAGGCGTCGACGACGAACAGCAGCGCGGTGGCCCCGGCCGCGGCTTCCTTGGCCAGCTCGCCGTGCATCGAGTCGAGCCCGCCGACCCCCGGGGTGTCGACCAGCGAAAGCCGTTCGAGCAGCGGCACCGGCCCGGTGACCTCGACGTACCGCGGCGGGATCTGCCCCGGCGGCAGCTCGTGCGCGGCGGACACCCAGTGGATCAGCTGACCGAGGTCGATCGGCACCGGGGCGAGCTGGCCGGGGTAGCAGGCCCGCGCGCCCCAGCTGTCCGCGTGGTCGAACACCAGATAGGTCGCGGTGGCCACGTCGGCGTCCACCGGGGACAGTCCCGGCCTCGCCAGCAGGGCGTTGACCAGCGAACTCTTCCCGCGGTTCGTCTCGCCGACGACCACGACGGCCGGCTTCTTCGGCCGGGCCTTCCGGATGTCCTCGACCCACTTGGCGGCGCTGGGATCGGCGTCGCGGACGACGGTCAGCAGCTGGTCTCGGGTCGCGGCGACCTGCGCGGGCAGGCTCGGCGCGGTCGGTGCGCTCACGGGTTCTTCTTCGCGTAGACGGTGACGATGGGGGCGCGCAGCAGCCGGTCGTGGTCGGCGAAGCCGGTGACCTCGGTTTCCGCGACGATGCCGTCGAGCGCCGGGTCTTCGGTCGGGACCGCGCCGCCGGCTTCGTGGCGGGCCGGGTCGAAGCGCTCGCCGTCGGGCCGCAGGGCCTGGACGCCGATCGCGGCGAGCCCCTCCTCCAGGCGTTCGACGACGCCGCCGCTGCGGGCGCGGTCCAGGGCGTACAGGCACATCTGGATCAGCGCCTGGCGGTCCGCGAGTGCCCGCTCGAGATCACTCACCTGCTGCAAGGGGTGCACATCGGTGTCCGACGCGGCCGCACCGCCGTCGGTTCCCTCCTTGCGAAACCACGCCATGCCGACATTCTGGCCGACTCAGCTGCCCTCCGGGGGCGAAACCGGGCGAAGGAACCGGATCAGGATCGTCCGGAGGATCGCCTGCTCGGCGGCCAGATCGAGGTCGGGGTCGATGCTGGCCCGCGAAATCATCGCGTCGATCAGGCCGGCCAGCCAGCCGGCGACCGCGCGCGGGGCGACGCCGGGGTCGATCTGCCCGGCCGCGCCGGCGCGGGCGACCAGGACGGCCAGGCCGTCCCGCACCGCCCGGTCGTTGCGCTGGATCAGCTCGGCGAACTCGTCGTCGCGAGCGGCCTGGGCGGCGGCTTCCAGCACGAGCCGGACGACCGCGGGGTGCGCGACCTGGCCCGCCAGCTCGGTGACGACGTCGAGCAGCGCGGCCAGCGGATCGTCCGTCTTCGCGGCGGCTTCGAGGCGACCGGCCGTCTCGGCGGCGTCGTCGGTAAAGATCGCCGTGAACACCGCGCGCTTGCTGGGGAAGTAGTGGAAGAGACTGCCGGAGCTGATGCCCGCGGCCCGGCAGATGTCCGCGGTCGTCGTCCGCTCGAAGCCCTTCTCGGCGAAGCAGCCGGCCGCCGCATCGACGATCGACGCGCGCTTGGCCGCGTGCTTGGCCGGGTCGACCGTCCTCATCGCTCGACCGGCTCGTCCTGCCAGGGGTAGCCGTGCTCGGCGAAGGCCGGCGCCAGCTCGCGGCCGGTGAGGTCGGTCTTCTCGCGGGCGATCTCCCGGCCGTCGGTCGTGCGCAGGACGAGCTCCTTGCCGTCGAGGTAGACGGCTTCGAGGTCGGCCTCGATGCGGCGCGTCTTGTCGCCGCGGACCAGGGTGACCCGGGTCGGCGACACCGTGACGACGAGGCGCTCGTGCGCCCAGATCGCGGCGAACACCAGGCCGAGCACGAGCCCACCGGCGACCGCGGCGAGCGTCGCCCACGGCTGCGGCAGCTTCGTGAGCACCTTGAACACGCCCTGGAAGGGGAAGGCGGGCAGGTCGCTGACCCACGCGGCGATGGCCCAGACGCCCACGCCGAGCGCACCCCCGATGAGCGGGCAGCCGACCCAGGACCCGGTGCGCAGCCACGACGGCTCGTCGACGGTCGTCTCCATGCGGTCCATTATTAGACCGCGTGCTCGGTTTATGGAGACCCGGGGCGGATCTCGCGTGCTCGGAGGCGGATCTCGCGTGATTGAGCGCGTAACTCGCGTGATTGGAGGGGCGACACGGGGTCAGACGAGCTGGTCGATGACCTCGCGGAGGACCGCTTCGAGGCCCGGTCCGTTCTCGGCGAGCCGGGACGACACGAGCAGCTGGTTCTCGGCCGTGCGCAGCCAGATCGAACCGGCGACCGAGATCTCGATGACGTTGAGGCGGAAGGGGTAGGCGCGGCGGCCCAGGCGGACCTCGGCCTCGCGCACGAGCTGGCCGAGCCGCTCGCCGGCCACGATCTGGCGGCGGTAGAAGCCGGGGGCCCACGGGGTGCTGCCCGCCGGCTCGTGCGTCCCACGCAGGGCGGGGCCGCGGGCGTTGGCGAAGTGGCGGGCCGCGGCCGGACCGAAGAAGTCGACCGCCTGGCGGATCGCCGAGCCGGGGGCGAGTGCGGGCCTGCCGTAACGGATGCGCGGGCTGCGCGGGTCCGGGTCCTCGCGGTTGCGCAGGAAGGCGAGCAGGTCGACCCACCAGCCGGCCCAGTGCGCCTGGACGGCCGCGCGGTCGATCCCGGCCGGGATGTGCACCGGCACCTGCGGCTCCACCGGCGGCAGCACCTGCTCCTCGGAAACGGACAGCGCCAGGGCGTCCCGGATGTACAGCGCGACGTCGACCTCGGTCTCGCTGCTCCAGCCGGCTCGCCAGGATGTCGTGTTTTCTAGGCGCACGCTTCAACAGTACGCGGAAAAACGCGTCTACCAGGGAGAGTCGGCAAGCCGAAACAACCTCAGGCTTCGCGGACCTGTTGCCAGATCAAGAAGTACGCCCGGTGCACGACGTGCGCGACGCGGCTCTGCGCCGGCGTCGCCCCGAAGGAGGCGAAGGACCGCCACCAGCCCGCGCGTTCGAGCGCGTGCGCGGCCAGCTCCTGGCGCGGGGCGCCGGGCTTGCCGAGCTGGGCACCGATGTCGGCGTTGCTGCCGACCCGCAGCACCTCTTCGGACAGGTCCTCCGGCATGTCGACCGCGCCGGACGCGACCAGCGTCAGCGCTTCGAGCAGCCGCAGCTGGTGGGCCTCGGGCTTGGCGAGGAGCACCTCGATGGCGTCGTGGACGCGCTGGCGTTCGGCCGGGTCGGCCGAGGCGTGCGCGAGCGCGGTCACCGAGGCCAGGGCCGCGGCCGCCTTGATGCCGTCGGCGCGGGCGGCGAACACGATCGACAGCCGCTGCCGGACGGCTTCGAGACCGGACGCGTCGAGCAGCGCCCGCCGCAGCGCGCCCGCCGTGATCTCCGGTTCCTTGCGAATGGCCTCGACGGCGTGCGAGATGCCGAACAGGTCGAGCTTCTCCAGCAGCCGCAGCCGGGTGCCCGCCGGGACGTCGCACTCCCAGCTGGTGAAGATGTCGGCCGAGATCAGCATGGTCTGCAGGACGTCGTCGTCGAGCTCGGCGAGCTGCCGCAGGGCCTCGGCGTCGGCGGAGGTGAAGCCGCCGGACTCGGCGGACTCGGCGATCAGCCCGATCACCGGCAGCACGTCGGCGACGCGCGGCTTAAGCGTCGATGCCTGCTTCTCGGCGAGCAGCGTCGCGGCTTTCCAGACGTCGCCACCGGACCCGTCGACCGACTCGGGCGCGATGGTGTCGGCCTTGTTGAGGACGGCGATCGCGTTGACCGGGCCCGCCTCGCGGCTCGCCGTGGCCGCGGTGAAGGCGGCGAGGGCCTGCTGGTCGTCCGCGCGGACGCCCTGGGTGACGACGTACAGCACGGCTTCCGCGCCGGCGACGGCGTTGCGCGAGGTGTCGTCGAGCTCGTCCGAGCCCTCTTCGTCGTCCTCTTCTTTGCGGTGCTTCGCCGCGCCCAGCAGCTGCTCGGTGCGGGACACCGAAGCGGCGTCGAGCGAACCGAGGCCGGGGGTGTCGATCACCGTCATGCCCTGGAGGACGGCGTTGGTCAGGTACGCCTCGATGTGCGACACCTGCTCGATGTCGACGCCCAGCTCGGCGGGGATCATGCCGTCGGCGGCGAACGGGAGCACCTGCTTGCGGCCGTCGGTGAAGACGATCTCGACGCGGTCCACCGTGCCGTACTGGAACCGGGTGACCAGCCGGGTGCACTCGCCGATGTCGGTCGGCGCGACCCGGCGCCCGATCAGCGCGTTGACCAGCGTCGACTTGCCCGACTTGATCCGGCCGGCGACGGCCACCTGCAGCGGCGCCCCGAGCCGGCGCAGCACCTCGGCGAACCCGGCGGCGGTGCGCGCGGAGACCTGCGGCTGCAGGCGGTGACACAGGTTGGCCACCGACATCGACAGCGGGCCCGCGAGCCGGCCCTGCTCCGGTGACGTCACGGCCCCCAGTCCTCCCCGTCGTTCGGCGACCCGTGAATCGTGCCATGCGGGTCATCCCCAGGTCGCACCGAAGGTGGTACCGCCGGCCGACGCGCGGTTTCCGCGCCGCGACCTAGGGTTGTGTGGTGCGACGGCTGAGCCTCTGGATGCGTGCCCACCCCATGGCGGGCGACTCGGTGCTCGCCGTCCTGCTCGGCCTGTTCGACCTCCTGCTGTTCGCCGCCGACGGGCTGTCCGACTTCGCCGAACTGCCGCCCTGGTACATCGCGCTGCCGGTGAACGTCGCGATGGTCACGCCGCTGGTGTTCCGGCGGAAGTCGCCGCTGTGGTCGGCCTACGTCGTGCTGGTGATCAGCATCGTGCACGCGACGCTGGAGCTGGGCATCGCCGGCATCGCGGGGCTGGCCATGAGCATCTACTCGGTCGTCGTCTACGCGGGGCGGCGGCCGGGGCTGGTGTACGTCGGCGCGGTCGTCGCCGGCTCGGCCCTGATGCTCGCGCTCGGCCCTTCGGACGAGCTCGTCATCTCGGCGCTGTTCCTGGCGTTCGGGATCGCCCTGTGCTGGACCCTCGGCGAGTTCGTCGGGGCCCGGCGCGCCTACGACGTCGAAGTGGAGGCCCGGTTGCACCTGCTCGAGACCGAACGGGACCAGGCCACCCGGATCGCGGTGGCCGAGGAGCGCGGGCGGATCGCCCGCGAGCTGCACGACGTCGTCGCGCACGCGGTGAGCGTCATGGTCGTGCAGGCCGACGGCGCGTCCTACGCGATCCAGAGCAACCCCGAGCTCGCTCAGCGGGCTCTGCAAACGATTTCCGAGACCGGCCGCGGCGCGCTCGGCGAGCTGCGGCGCCTGCTGGACGTGCTCCGCAGCGACGACGCGGACGGCGAGCCCCGGGTGCCGCAGCCGGACGCGCACGCCCTCGCCGAGCTGGCCGACCGGATGCGCACCGCCGGCGTGCCGGTGGACCTGGAGCTCGGCGAGCTCGGCGACCTGCCGGCCGGGGTCTCGCTGGGCGTCTACCGGATCGTGCAGGAGTCGCTGACCAACACGCTCAAGCACGCCGGCCGCGGCGCGACGGCTTCGGTGCGGGTGCACCGCACCGGCGACCTGGTCGAGGTGCTGGTGTCCGACGACGGCGCGGGCGCCGCCCAGCTCGTCCCGGCCGGGCGGGGCGACCGGCGGCTGCCGGGCGGCAACGGCCTGATCGGCATGCGCGAACGCGCGCACGTGTACGGCGGGACGCTCGACGTGGGCCCCGCTCCGGGTGGAGGGTGGCAGGTCCGTGCGGCTCTGCCGGTTAGGTTGGACAAGTGATCCGGGTGGTGGTCGTCGACGACCAGGAACTGATGCGCGTCGGGTTCCGGATGGTGCTGGGCGCCCAGGAGGACATCGACGTCGTCGGCGAGGCGGGCGACGGCGCGCAGGCCATCGAGCTGGCCGAAAAGCTGCGTCCCGACGTCGTGCTGATGGACGTCCGGATGCCGGTGCTGGACGGCGTCGAGGCGACGAAGCGGATCGTCGCCGCGGGCACCGCACGCGTGCTGGTGATGACGACGTTCGACCTCGACGAGTACGTCTACGCGGCGCTGCAGGGCGGGGCGAGCGGCTTCCTGCTCAAGGACACCCAGCCCGGCCACCTGGTCTCGGCGTTGCGCGCGGTCGCTTCGGGCGACGCGGTGGTGTCGCCGTCGGTGACCCGGCGTCTCCTGGACCGCTTCGTCGGCACCGGCGGCGCGCCGATGCGGGACACCACCGAGCTGGACGTGCTCACCGACCGCGAGCGCGAGGTGCTCGTGCTGATCGCCAAGGGCATGTCGAACCTGGAGATCGCCGAGGCGCTGTTCCTGTCCGAGGCGACGGTGAAGACGCACGTCGGGCGGATCCTGGCGAAGCTGGAGCTGCGGGACCGGGTGCAGGCCGTGGTGCTGGCCTACGAAACCGGTCTCGCGCGCCCCGGCCTCGGCTAGCGGAAGTCGTCCGGCGGGGTGGTCGCCGGGTCCTTGCCCGCGTGGCGGACTTCGGTGAGCCAGCGGCCGAAGTCCGGCCGGTCGCCGTCGACGTCCGTGTAGCCGTACTCCTTCATCAGCGTCCAGGAGGCCACCGTCTGGCCGGCGAAGCGGGCGACGTCCGGGTCCTGCGCCAGGGCCGCGACACCGCGGGCCAGCAGGTACGGCGTCTCGGAGATCTTGAAGTCGACCGGCGCGATCTTGCCGACCGCGTCACGCCAGTTGTCCTCGGTGACCTCGAAGATGTCCAGCATCGACTCCGAGCGCAAGAAGCCCGGCGTCACCGCGAAACCGACGCAGTCGTACTCCTTCAGCTCCGCGCCGAGGGCGCGGCCGAGCGCGCGGATGCCGCACTTGGCCAGGTAGTAGGGGAAGCCGGCGCCGACGTAGTCGTCGTTGTCGCCGTCGGTCACCTCCAGCACCAGACCGCGGCGGGCGATCACCAGCGGCAGGAGCTTGTGCAACGCGATGAGGTGGGTGTCCAACGCGTTGTGCGTCAGCTTGAGCGCGTCGTCGAGGGGCGTCTCCCAGTAGGGCGCGTCGAAGTGGAAGTACATGTCGCCGCCCCAGACGTCGTCGACCAGGATGTCGATTCCGTCCACTTCGGACTCGATGCGGGCCTTCAGCGCGTCCACATCGGACTGCGAGGTGAAGTCGCAGCGGACCACGACCGCCTTCCCGCCCGCGGCCTCGACCAGCTCGCCCGTCTCTTCGATCGTCTCCGGGCGCTTCATCGGTGACGCCGTTTCGCGCGTGGTGCGGCCGGTGACGTACACCGTCGCGCCCGCGCGGCCCAGCTCCACCGCGATCGCCCGGCCGCAGCCCCGGGTCGCCCCGGTGACCACCGCGACCTTGCCCGTCAAGCTCATGCTTCCTCCCGTCCCCGCCACGCGGACAGCACCGCGTCGACGTCCTCCGCCAGCCGGTCGGCCAGCCGCCCGTGCGGCCGGATCGACCAGTCGATCGACACCCCGTTGATCACGCCGAGCACCGCACGGGCCGCGCGCGGCACGCTCGGCGCGTGCGGCAGCGAAGGAGCCGCCGCCCGCACCAGCCGCCGCAGTTCGTCCTCGACCGCCGTGAAGTGCTCGCCCAGCAGCGACCGCAGCACCGGGTCGCCGATGTCCACGCCGAGCTGGCCCAGGTGGTTCGCCGCTTCTTCGGCGTCACCGAGGACCGCGTAGACCGCCACCGCCGCGGCGCGCAGGCCGTCGACCGGGTCGTCCGCCCGCTCGGCGCACTCCCGCATCTGCTCGACCGCCCGCCGCGTGGCCCGCCGGCTCATCTCCTGCAGCAGGCCGCTCTTGGAGCCGAACCGCTGCGCGACCGTGCCGACCGAAACCCCGGCCTCGGCCGCCACCTGCGCCAGCGTGAAGCCGGGGCCGCAGCGGCCGATCACGGTTTCCGCCGCACCCAGCAGCCGCTCGTCCGTGATGCTCCTCGGCCGGGCCACCCAGTTATTGAACCACAGTTCATTAATGACGTCGAAGTCAGGGTCGACTCAGGGTCATCACGGATCGCGCATCAGCCGAAGAGCCAGCAAGGTACTACTCAGGTAGGGGGAGTGGTTCGGCCTCCAGGGTGACGCGCAAACCCTCCCCGACCCGCGACGATGAACGCGTCGTAAGCGAGGGGCGGAAGAGGAGCAGTCATGATCGAGGCAACGGGCCTCACCAAACGGTACGGAAAAACGCTGGCGGTGAACAACCTGTCGTTCTCCGTGGCCGCGGGGCAGGTCACCGGCTTCCTCGGTCCGAACGGGGCGGGCAAGTCCACCACCATGCGGATGATCCTCGGCCTGGACAACCCGACGGGCGGCCAGGTCACCATCGGGGGCAAGAAGTACCACGACCTCAAGGAGCCGCTGCGCACCGTCGGCGCGCTGCTCGACGCGAAGTGGGTGCACCCGAACCGCTCGGCGCGCGCCCACCTGCTGTGGATGGCGAAGTCCAACCGCATCCCGGCCACCCGCGTCGACGAAGTCCTCGAGACGGTCGGCCTGACGAGCGTCGCGAACAAGCGCGCCGGCGGGTTCTCGCTCGGCATGTCGCAGCGCCTCGGCATCGCGGCCGCCCTGCTCGGCGACCCCGAGGTGCTGCTGTTCGACGAGCCGGTGAACGGCCTCGACCCGGAGGGCATCCTCTGGATCCGGAAGTTCATGCACCGGCTGGCCGAGGAAGGCCGCACGGTGTTCGTCTCCAGCCACCTGCTTTCGGAGATGGCGCTGACCGCGAGCAACCTCGTGGTGATCGGCCGGGGACAGCTGATTTCGCAGTCGTCCACCGAAGACTTCGTCGCCCGCGCGGCCGAGAACACGGTGAAGGTGCGTTCTCCGCAGCTGGCCGAGCTCCGCGACGCCCTGCAGCGCGCCAGCGCCGGGGTCGTCGAGGAGGCCAACGCGCTCGTGGTGTCCGGGATGGACAGCGACAAGATCGGCGAGATCGCCGCCGCCAACCGGATCGTGCTGCACGAGCTGAGCCCGCAGACCGGCTCGCTCGAACAGGCCTTCATGCAGATCACCGGCGACTCCGTCGAGTACCACACCGGCCTCGACGCCGAGGCGCAGCACGTGCTCGAGTCCGCCAAGTAACCGGGGAAACCAAGACCATGAACCTGCTCGCCGTGGAACGCATCAAGCTGTTCTCGACCCGCTCGCCGTGGTGGTGCGCGCTCATCACCCTGGCCCTGACCATCGGCTTCGCGGCCATCATCGCCGGCGCGACGCCGTCCGACGCCCAGCTCACGCTGCCGGCCACCCAGTTCGGCGGCTCCCAGTTCGGCATCGCCGTCGTCATGGTGCTCGCCGCGCTCGCGGTGACCACCGAATACCGCTTCAACACCATCCGCACGACGTTCCAGGCCGTGCCGCACCGCTCGCCGGCGCTGGTCGCCAAGGCGATCGTGGTCGCGCTCGTCGCGCTGGTCATCGGCGAGCTCGCCGCGTTCGGCGCCCTCGGCCTCGGCATGCTGATGCGGCCGAACGACGGCCTCGGCCTGCACACCGCGCAGGACTGGATGAACGTGGCCGGGCTCGGGCCGGTGTTCGCGCTCAGCGCCGTGCTCGCGGTGGCGCTCGGCATCCTGATCCGGCACAGCGCCGGGGCGATCGCCCTGCTGCTGATCTACTACTTGGCCGTCGAGGAGCTCGTGCAGCTGATCCCGAAGATCGGCAACCACATCCACGAGTGGATGCCGTTCAACGTGGCCAACAAGTTCCTCCGCGGCTCCGCGGTGGTCGACGGCCCGCCGCCGTCGGACTCGCCGCTGAGCCCCGGCTGGGCGCTGGCGTACTTCGCCGGCATCGCGCTCGTGGTCCTGCTCGTCGCGCTCGGGGTCGCGAAGAAGCGGGACGCGTAGGGGGTAACAGGGGAAAAGGGGAGAACACCGGATCCGGGTCGCGCTGTCGGGGGGCGACCCGGATCCGGTGTTTCGCAGTAGGCTCGCCTCGACGGACGGGGAGCCCATGATCGAAGCGACAGCACTGACCAAGCGGTACGGCGCGACCACCGCGGTCGACGAACTGACGTTCACCGCCCGGTCGGGGCGCGTCACCGGCTTCCTCGGCCCGAACGGCGCCGGCAAGTCGACGACCATGCGGCTGATCCTCGGCCTCGACACCCCGGACGCGGGCCGGGTGCTCGTCGACGGCGTCCCGTACCGCGAGCTGACGGATCCACTGAGGACGGTCGGCGCGATGCTGGACGCCACCTGGCGCCACCCCGGCCGCAGCGGGCGCGACCACCTGCGCTGGCTGGCCGCCACCAACGGCATCCCGGACAAGCGCGTCGAAGAGGTGCTGGCGCTGGTCGGCCTGACGAGCGTCGGTAAGACCCGCGTCCTGCAGTACTCGCTCGGCATGCAGCAGCGGCTCGGGATCGCCGCCGCCATGCTCGGCGACCCGCGCGTGCTGCTGTTCGACGAGCCGGTGAACGGCCTCGACCCCGAGGGCATGGCGTGGATCCGGCAGCTGCTGCACGCGCTGGCCGCCGAAGGCCGGACCGTGTTCGTGTCCAGCCACCTGCTGCCCGAGATGGCGCAGACCGCGCAGGACCTCGTGGTGATCGGCCGCGGCCGGCTGATCTACCAGGGCACCATGGACGAGTTCATCGCACAGACGAGTGAACACGGCGTCCGCGTCCGCACCCCGCACGCGGACCAGCTGCGCGCGGCGCTCACCGGGCAGGCCGAGTTCACCGAAGCCGACGGTGCCTTCGTGGTGTCCGGAATGGACAGTGACCGGATCGGGCAGCTCGCCTTCGACGCCGGCGCGACGCTGCACGAGCTGAGCCCGATCACCGGCTCGCTCGAGCAGGCCTACCTCGACCTGACCCGCGACGCCGTCGAATTCGCGGTGCCGTCCGCGCCGTCTGTGCCGTCTTCGGAGGCCGCCCGATGATCACCAACCTCCTGCGCGCCGAGCGCATCAAGCTCTTCAGCACCCGGGCGCCGTGGTGGTGCCTGGCCATCGCGATCATCGCGCCGCTCGCCTTCACCGCGCTGTTCTTCGCGCTGGCCGGGCCGGAGATCCCGCCGACGGTCGGCAACACCCAGCTCGCGAGCGGCAACGGCCGGACCGTGCTGCTCGTGCTCGCGGTGCTCGCGACGGCGTCGGAGTTCAACTGGGGCACCATGCGGCTGACGTTCCAGGCGGTGCCGGGCCGGGTGCCCGCGCTGGTGGCCAAGGTGCTGGTCGTCGGCGCGCTGGGCGCCGTGCTCGGGCTGGTCGTCGGCTTCGGTTCCTGGGGGCTGGCGGCGCTGGTGCAGCCGGACGCCGACCTCGCGCTGCAGTCGGGCGCCGCCTGGCGCTCGGTGCTCGGCCAGAGCCTCGTCTTCCTCTTCACGGCGGTGGCCGGCGTCGGCGTCGCGCTCCTGCTGCGCAGTGTCGCCTTCGGGCTGACGGTGGTCCTCGTGTGGACGCAGGTGCTCGAAGGCGTGCTCGTCTTCATCCCGGGCATCGGCAAGCACATCTACCAGTGGATGCCGTTCCACGCCGCCGACGAGTTCGTCGGGGCGGGCGGGTTCGCCGCCGGGCCGCTGGGGCTGGCGCCCGCGCCGCTCGGGCCCTGGGGGTACCTCGGTTACTTCGCGGCGATCACCGTTGCCCTGTTCGTGGCCGGTGTACTCGTGACGGCACGACGCGACGCCTGAGCGTGACCGCGGTCTCAATACCGCAAAAAACCTTGTTAACAAAAGGTGAAACACCTGTGGCTTCTCTCACAGGCACCGGACATACTGCTACGACCAGGCAAGATTCATAAGTGAGAGCACCGGACCCGTCTGAACTCCCCCTGGAGGTGAATCTTGACGGTGGACACCGGGCAAGAATTGGGCGGCACGATTCCCCGAGCCCGCGTCGAAGACGACGCTCCCCGGCTCGAACCCATGCTGGACCTCGAATGGTCGCGGGCGATCGAACTCCCGCAGGCCGCCATGACGGCGGCGACGCCGGCGGAACTCCGCCGCGCGTGGGTGCACCGCGCACCCGAAGACAGCGTCCTGGCCCTGTTCCGCGCTTCGGCCGGGATGGCGGGCCCGATCCCCGCGCCGTGGTGGCTGCGCGCGATCGCGGACGGCAAGCTCGATTCGCGGGAACAGGGTTTCCGCGTCGAGGACCGGATCGCGCAACTGCTCGGCAGGCGCCCGGGGTGGGAATTCGTCCCGTGGGCCGCGGACGGTGAATCCGGCTACTGGGAGTTCATGCCGTCCGAACGCGGCAAATCCGGACACGCGATTCCGACGACGGTGATGAACACCGACCGGCACGAGGGCTGGATCGACGTCCTGCCCGCGCACACCGGGCCGACGCCGGATCCCATCCCGATCGCCGGGCTCGCCGGACTCCGGTCGCGTCTCGGGGTGATCGAGGCCGTTCGTTAACCTCCCTGCGTGGAGAAACAGGACGGACGTCGGCTGCGCAGCGTGGTCAGTTACGTCAAGCGCGGTGGCCGGATGACCGTCGGGCAGCAGCGGGCGTGGGACGACCACTGGCCGCGGCTGGGCCGCACGGTGAGCGAGCTGCCCGAAGGGCCGCTCGACTTCACCGCGTGGTTCGGCCGCGAGGCGCCGGTGCTGCTGGAGATCGGCTCCGGCATGGGCGAGACGACCTCCCAGCTGGCCGCCGCGGCGCCGGAGCTCAACTACGTCGCGGCCGAGGTCTACGACCCGGGCCTCGGCCAGCTGATGCTGCGCGCCGAAAAGCTGGGCGTCGAGAACCTGCGGCTGCTGCACGGCGACGCCGTCGTGCTGCTGACCGAGCACGTCGAGCCGGGGACGCTGCACGGCGTGCGGCTGTTCTTCCCCGACCCGTGGCCGAAGAAGAAGCACCACAAACGGCGGATCGTGCAGCCGTCGTTCGCCGCGCTCGTGGCGTCGCGGCTCGCGCCGGGCGGCACCTTCCACATGGCGACCGACTGGGAGAACTACGCCGAGCAGATGCTCGAGGTCTGCTCCGCCGAACCCGCGCTGCGGAACCGCTACGACGGCTGGGCGCCACGGCCGGAGTGGCGGCCGGTGACGAAGTTCGAGCAGCGCGCCGACGTCGAAGGCCGCGTCTCGCACGACCTGATCTTCGAGAAGCGCTGAAGGGGACTCTCCCCGGATCCCCTGCGGAGAAAGTCCCCTTCAGCTCACTACCCCCGGTATCCGCCCCTCCCCCGACAGAGGGGCGAACGCCTTATTCGTCGGCCAGCGGCTCGGCCTGGACCCGCTTCAGCGCCGGTGTGCAGACCGACGCGCCGAGCAGGGCCACCCCGACCCCGAGCACGACCGGCGCCAGCAGCCACGGGCTGAGCACGATGCCGCGCGCGTCGACCATGCTGTAGAGCCCAACGCCGACGAGTACCCCGACGATTCCCGCGCCGATCGTGGCGACCAGCGCCGGCAGCGCGGCCTCCATCCGCAACGCCCTGGCCAGCACCCGCACCGGCGTGCCCGCGGCCATCAGCGCGCCGAACGTGCGGCGGCGGTCCATCACCGAGCCCGCGGTCGCGACCGCGGCGCTGCAGCCGGCCAGGACGCCCGCCGCGATCAGCCCGATCACGGTGACCCGGCGCAGGTCGCCGAGCTCGGTCTGCTGGTTGTACAGGTACTGGTCGCGGCTGCCGATCTCCGCGCCCGCCGCCGGGCCGGCCAAGGCCGTCCGGACGGTCTCGCGGTTCGCGTCGGTGGTCGGCGCGACGACGGTGTAGTCGGTCAGCTCGAGACCGTCCGGCAGCGCGGCCGGGTCGACGATCAGCGTGTCCGACAGGTCCGCGTCCCGGGGGTGCACGGCTTCCACCCGCGTCCCCGACTTCGCGGCCACCGCCGTCCCCTCCCAGTTCGTGGCGAACTTGTACTGGGCCAGGTCGATCGCCGAGTCGCCGAACACGGCCGGGCCGCCCGCGCAGTTCTCCGGGGTGAGCCCGTAGCGGGTCAGCTCGACGGCGTCGGCGCAGGTCATCACCAGCGCGCGGTGGCCGTACCGGTTGGGGGCCTGGCCCTTGACGAGGTAGACCTCGCCGACCGCGACCGCCTGCTCGTTCTGGCCGTACTTCCGCAGGGCGGCGTTGGCCTGGTCGACGATCGTGCCCGCGTGCCGGCCGTCGGCGTCGACGTAGAGCACGGAGTCGGCGTAGGACCGCCCGCCGCCGGCCATCGATTCGAACGTCGGCAGCAGCGTCAGCGCCATCGACCCGGCGAACACCGCCAGCACGATCCCGGCGGAGGCCCGGTAGGCACCCTTCGGGTCGTCACGCAGGCGGCGGCCGGCGAGCAGCGCGGACGGGCGCCGCCAGATCCGGACGAACGTGCCGCCGACCGCCGACGTCACCCACGGCCCGACGATCGCGGCCGAGCCGACCAGGAAGAACAGGCCCGCCATGACCAGCCCGATACCGCCGGTCTCCTGCACCGTCGTCACGGCGATGAGGAAGAACGCCCCGGCCGCGGGCAGGGCCAGCAGCCGCCACCAGTGCAGCGGCTTCTTCGTGTGGCCCCCGGTGGCGAACAGCGGGTTCTTCAGCACCCGGCGCAGGCCGAGGACGCCGGCGAGCACCACGAGCACCGGGATGGCCAGGACGATGAACACCGTCAGGCCGACCGGCAGCGCGAAGTCGGACGCCAGCCAGGTGCCGCCGGCCCACGGCACGAACGACGCGAGGCCGTGCAGCGCCGGGCTGATCAGCAGCCCGAGCAGCGCGCCGATGCCCGCGGACAACGTCGTCTCGGCGGCCACCATGTTCGTGACCTGCCCCGGCGTCGCCCCGGCCAGCCGGATCGCGGCCAGCCGCCGTTCCCGCCGGGCCGCGGTCAGCCGCGCCGACGACGCGACCAGCACCAGGCTCGGCACCAGCAGCACGATGATCCCGACCCAGGACAGCAGCATGAGCAGCGCGTCCGCGCTCGCCTTCCCGCTCGGGAACCCCGCCACCTGGGACACGTTCTCCGGCATCGCGTCCGGCGCGTGCCCGGTCAGCGCGACCAGCTGCTCCGGGAACCGGAGACCGTCTTCGCCGAGCGAGCCGACGGGCTTGCCGAACCGGTCGCCGACCTGCGCGGCCGGGTTGGCCTGCAGGAGCCGGCCGAGCGCGGGGGACACGACGGTCTCGCCGGGGCCGGGCAGCTGCGGCACGCCCGGCGGCAGCTTGACCGACCCGGCCGTCGCGCCGGGCGCCAGCGCGACGTCGACGCGGACGATCTGCTTGCCGTCGAAGTAGTCCTTCGACGCGTTGAAGAGCAGGTTGACCGGGCCGTCGGAGCCGCGGCTGTAGAACTGCTCGCCCTGCCAGAGGGCGCGCTGTTCGCGGTTCTGCGTGGCGAACGGCAGCGTCGCCAGCAGCAGCACCAGCCCGGTCGCGACGGCCACCCCGATCGCGGTGAGGATCGCCGACGTCCGGGTCCGCCGGTCGACCTTCAGCACCCGCAGGGCGATCTGGAGGGAGTTCACGCGGCCAGCCTCGCCGCGATCAGGCCGTCCCGGATGGCGACGGTCTTGGGCATCGACTCGGCCAGCTCGCGGTCGTGGGTCACCACGATCACCGCGGCCCCGGTCTCGTGGGCGGCGCCGAGCAGGGCGTCCATCGTGTCGCGGCCGGTGCGCGTGTCGAGCGCGCCGGTCGGCTCGTCGGCGAAGATGACCTTCGGCCGGTGGGTCAGCGCCCGGGCGATCGCGACGCGCTGGGCCTCGCCGCCGGACAGCTCGCCGGGACGGCGGCGCTCCTTGCCGGCCAGGCCGAGGCGGGACAGCCAGACGCGGCCGGCGTCGATGGCCTCCTTGCGCCCGAGCCCGGCCAGCAGCGACGGCAGCGCGACGTTCTCTTCGGCCGACAGCTCGGCCACCAGCATCCCCGACTGGAAGACGAACCCGAACTCGGTGCGGCGCAGTTCGCTGCGCTTCTTCTCGCCGAGGTGGTCGATCCGCTGCCCGGCCAGGAAGATCTGCCCGTCGTCGGCCCGGAGGATGCCGGCCAGGACGTGCAGCAGCGACGTCTTGCCCGAGCCGGACGGCCCGACGATGGCGACGGCGTCCCGCGGCTGGATGTCGATGTCGATGCCGGCCAGGGCGTGCTGGTTGCCGTAGCGCTTCACCAGCCCGCGGCCGGAGAGCACCGGGCCGTTCGTCGCGTGTGGAGTGTTCGGGTCCACGAGGTTCTCCCTGTCGGTCGGATCTTGATGCCGACGAGCCTCGCCGAAACCACGGGGTGTCCACTTCGGGCAGACGGCCAGTGACTGCCCCGGCCACCTCGGCCGATCGGCCGAGGGAGGGCGGGCCACTCGGCCAAGGTGCGGGCACCGGGGAATCACGTAACGTCACGTTGTGCCCGCCGCGCCCCTGCCGAAAACGCTGTACACCCGCGCCGCCGCCCTGGTGCGGCGCATCGGCGTGCCCGCCGCCGTGCTGTACGCCGCGCTGCTGTTCGACGTCATCTACACGACGCAGGCGGCACTCGACGAGCACGGCCCGCGCTTCGTCGACTTCGGCCTGCTGCCGGGCATTCTCGCGATGGTGGCGTGCGGCCTCTGGGCCCAGAAGCGCGCCGCGGTCGCCGGGGTGGCCGGCGGCGGGGTGCTGATCTTCTCCACCCTCTTCCTGCACGCGTTCCACATCCCGCCGTACTCCAGCGTGCTGCCGAAGGTGACGATCACCGAGGTCGTGGCCGGGGTGCTGATGGTCTACTACGTGGCCCGCCGGGCCCGGGCGGGCGTGGCGTTCTGCGTGGTCGGCTTCCTGGTCGTCGCGGGGCTCATCGCCGTCTTCGGCCGCTACGCCGGAGTCGGTGACATCGACAGCGGCACCGGCACCCAGGCGCTGCTGTTCGGCCTGCTGCTGCTCGTCGGGGCCCTGGTGCCGGCCATCGCGACCCGGGACCGCAGGCCGCAGGCCGATCCGCGGGTGCGGCGGCTGAACCGGGTGAACGAGCTGGCGATGGGGCAGTGGCCGCTGATGGGGCTGCTGGCGTTCGCGCTGCTGTTCGAGTTCGGCTACACGTATTCGAGCAACGCCCGCGGGTTCCCGATCCTGTTCTGTTCGCTGGTCGCGGCCGTCATCGCGGTGCTTTCGCCGCGGCGGCCCGCCGACGCGCTGCTCGGCCTCGCCGGGATCATGCTCGTCTCCGCGGTCGTCACGCCGTTCCTGAACCTGCGGTCCTACGACTACCAGATGCCGGGCGGGGTGCCGGCCGTGCAGGTGATCGCCGGCATGGGCGTGGTGGTGAACCTGACCCGCGCCCAGGGGCTGAGCCGGTCCTGGCCGCGGATCGCCGTGCTGTCGAGCGTGGTGGCGCTCGCCGCGATCCTCAACTCCTACCGGTCCCGGGGCCTGCAGACCGACCCGGAAACCTTGACGCTGCTGGCCTTCGCCGCGGCGCTGATGCTGGGCATCTCGATCGCCGTCGGCCTGATGCTGCGCTCGCGGGACGCCCAGCGCACCCAGGCCGTGCAGACGGCGGTGAGCGACGCGCAGACGGCCGAGCGGATGGCGCTGGCCCGCGAGCTCCACGACGTCGTCGCCCACCACGTCACCGGGATCGTCGTGCAGGCGCAGGCCGCGCGGATGATGGCCGAGAAGAAGCCCGAGATCGCGGTCGAGGCGATGGCCCGGATCGAGAACGCCGGCGTCGAGGCGCTCGCGGCGATGCGGCGGCTGGTCCGTTCGATGCGCGGCGACGCGCCCGCCGGGATGAGCGAGTTCAGCGAGCAGGCCACCACCGATCTCGGCGCGGACCTGCGGAAGCTCGTCGAGACCGCGAACCACGGCGTGCCGACGTCGATGCACCTCGACGTGCCGCCGGACCTGCCGCACGAGGTCGGCCGCTCGGCGCTGCGGCTGGTGCAGGAGTCGCTGACCAACGTCGGCAAGCACGCTTCGGGCGCGACCGAGGCGTTCGTCGTCGCCGAGGTGCAGGGAGATCAACTGCACCTGAGGGTGACGGACAACGGGCGGGAGACGGCGCACCGGCCGGCCGGCGGCTCGGGCGGCTACGGTCTGGTCGGCATGCGCGAACGCGTCGCGCTGCTCAAGGGCCGGTTGTCGGCCGGGCGGGATCCGGACGGCGGCTGGCGCGTCGAAGCTTGGCTGCCGCTGGCGGCCGGAGAAGACCAGGAAGGGGACGAGTGATCCGGGTACTGATCGCCGACGACCAGGAGATGGTGCGGATGGGTTTCCGCATGATCCTGGACGCGCAGGACGACATCGAGGTCGTCGCCGACGTCGCGGACGGCGTCTCGGCGGTCTCGAAGGCCCGCGAGCTGCGCCCGGACGTCTGCCTGCTCGACATCCGCATGCCCGGACTCGACGGCCTGGAGGTCACCCGGCAGCTGGCCGGCCCGGACGTGGCGGACCCGCTGAAGGTGGTCGTGGTCACGACGTTCGACCTCGACGAGTACGTCCACACGGCGCTGCGCAACGGCGCGTCCGGGTTCCTGCTGAAGGACGCGGGCCCGGCGCTGCTGATCGAGGCGGTCCGCGCGGCCGACCGCGGTGACGCGCTGGTGTCGCCGCAGATCACCGTGCGGCTGCTCAAGCACTTCAACGGCGGCGCGGTGAAGCCGCAGGCCGCCTCGCCGTCCGAGCCGCTGACGCCGCGGGAGCTGGACGTGCTGAAGGCCGTCGCGCGCGGGCTGACCAACACCGAGATCGGCGCGGAGCTGTTCATGTCGCTGTCGACGGTGAAGACGCACCTGGCGTCGGTGCAGAGCAAGATCGGCGCACGGAACCGGGTGGAGAGCGCGGCGTGGGCGTGGCGGAGCGGAGTCGTTTCGTGATTCCGGGTGCGTAGTATCCAGAGATGCAACGCCGTTTCCACGCCCCTGTCGTTCTCCCCGCCGACCCGTCCTGTTCGCTCCTCCGTGACGCGGTCGTCGACGTCGACGCCGATGGGCGCATTTCGTACTGCGGACCGGCGGCCACCGCCCCCGAATCCGCCGCACCGGTCACCACCCTGACCGGCATCCTGCTGCCCGGCCTGGTCAACACGCACGCGCACAGCCCGATGACGCTGCTGCGCGGCATGGGCGGCGACCTGCCGCTGCTGCCCTGGCTCAACGAGATCATCTGGCCGGCCGAGGCGAAGCTGCGCCCGGAGGACGTCCGCACCGGCATGCTGCTCGGCTCGGTCGAGATGCTGCGCCACGGCGTCACGACCAGCGCCGAGATGTACTTCGAAGGCGAGCAGCTGGTCGACGCGGTCCTCACCACGGGCGGCCGGGTGCTGGTGGCGCCCCCGGTGATGGAGCTGCCGGGCCTGGATTGGAAGGCCCAGCTGGCGGCGATCGAGCGCTGGATCGACACGGACGGCCTCCGCTTCGGCCACGGAGACCGCATCGAGCTCGGCTACGGCCCGCACTCGGCGTACATGCTGTCTTCCGACGGCTTGCGCGCGACGGCGGAGTCGGCTGCTTCGCGGGGCGCGTTGGTCCAGATCCACGTCGCCGAGGCGGCGGCGGAGGACACCGCGGTCCGCGCTTCCCATGGTTCGGTGCCGGCTTTGCTTCGTGAGCTGGGCATGCTCGACGGCCGGGTGCTGGCGGCGCACTCGATCCACCTGTCGGATTCGGACATCGCCCTGTACGCGGCCCACGGCGTCGGCATGGCCCACTGCCCGGGCTCGAACGCGAAGCTGGCGTCGGGCATCGCGCGAATCGCGGACCTGCGTGCGGCGGGGGTTTCGGTCGGTCTCGGCACCGACGGCCCGGCGTCCAACGACGACCTCGACCTGTGGGAAGAACTGCAGCTCGCGGCCATGTTCGCCCGCCTGGCGACGGGCGATTCGACGGTGCTGACGGCGGCGGACGTCTTCCTGCTGGCCACCCGGGGTGGGGCGGCCGCGCTGGGGCGGTCGGACATCGGTGCGTTGGAGCCGGGGCGGTGGGCCGACCTGGTGCACATCGATTTGGACGACCCGGCGTTCGCGTGCGGGCTGGACGTGCCGGACGCGCAGCTGCTGTCGAACCTCGTGTGGGCGGCGGGGTCGCGGCGGGTGCGGGACGTGTGGGTCGCGGGCGAGCAGGTCGTCGCCGACGGCGAGTCGACGAAGGTGGACCGGGCGAAGGTGCAGGCCGGCGTGGCCGAGACCGCCGCGCGGCTGCGGGCCTAACGCGGGCGGAGGATGATCTCCGTCGGGTGGGCGTCCGGGGTGGCTGACACCGCCGTCACCACCGCGGTGGCCACCGAGTCCGCCGTCAGCAGGTGGGACGTGTCGTACTCGCGGCCTTCGCCCGCGAAGATCGCCTGCTGCATCTCCGTGTCCGTGCGGCCCGGGTAGACCGACGTCACGCGGATGTCGCGCTCCTCCTCGCGGAGGACGTCGGCGAAGGCGCGGGCCGCGAACTTGCTCGCCGCGTACGGGGACCAGCCCGGGCGGGCGTTGAGGCCGGCTCCCGAGTTGATCACCACCACGTGGCCGCGGGCCGTGCGCAGGGCCGGGAGCAGCAGGCGGGTCAGCTCGACCACCGCCAGGGTGTTGACCTCGAAGTTCTCGCGCCACGCCGACGCCGACGCGTCCTCGATGCGGCCCAGGCGCGCGACGCCCGCCGAGTGGACCAGGACGTCCAGGGACGCGATGTCCGCGACCGCCGCCGCGAGGGAGGCCGGGTCCGTCAGTTCCACCGGCCACGGCTTCGCGTCCGGGAGCTCCTTCGCCAGCGCGGCGAGCGCGTCGGCGTCCCGGCCGCCGAGGAGGACCCGGTGGGTCGGGGCCAGCTGGTGGGCGATCGCCGCGCCGATTCCACGGGAGGCGCCGGTCACCAGGGCCAGGGGAAGATCCGTCATGACCTCACCGTAGCGGCGAACCCGGCGTCCACCGTGCGGTCTTCGCGCTTTCCGGCGCCGAGGGTGCGGGGGTCCGTGCAGCCGGACGCCGGGTCGACGTCGGAGTCGCGGGTGTCGTCGCCCGCGTCCTTGGCCGCCGGGTGGTGGCCGTCCGCGGTGAAGCACACCTGGTACGTGCCGTCCTCCAGGCCGTCGAAGCCGTACGAGCCGTCGGGGGCGGTGACCACGTTCGCGACTTCCTTGCCGCTCGCGTCCTTCAGCACCACCTTGACGCTCGCGAGGCCCGGCTCACCCGCGTCCTGCAGGCCGTTGCCGTCGGTGTCGGCCCAGGCGAAGTCGCCGATCCGGTTCGTCGGGGACAGCAGCCCGAGGTCCGCCGCGAAGTCCTCGTGGGACGGGCCGCCCACGGTGCGCGGCGCGGTGCAGCCGTCCGGGTCGGCGTCCGAATCGCGCTCTTCGCTGCCGGCGTCGCGGCGGGTCACGGTGAAGTCCGCCGGGACCGCGAAGCAGACCTGGTACGTGCCGTCCTTCAGCTTCTCGAAGCCGTACTTGCCCTGGTCGTCGGTCGTCGCGGTGCCGACCGTGCCGCCGGCGCCGTCCTTCAGCGTCACCTTGACCCCGGCGACGCCGGGTTCGTCCGGGTCCTGCAGGCCGTCGCGGTTGCGGTCGGCCCAGACGAAGTCGCCGATCTTCGCGATGGCCGGGGGCGGGAGCACGGTGATCGTCGCCGACGCCGTCTTGTCGCCGAGCGTGCCGCCCGGGTGGTGCACGCCGGTCACCTTCGCCGTGTTGACGTGCCCGCTGTCGGCCACCGTGAGGTCCGCGTGGTCGCAGGTCAGCTGCCGGTTCGCGCCCGCGGCCAGCGCGAACGGCTCGAACGACCCGGGGCACCACGGGTCCTGCACGGTGATCCCGGTGAGGTCCTGGGTGCCCTCGTTGGTCACGGTGATGCGGTAGTGCGCGGTCTCGCCCGCGGTCACCGTCGCGAACGACGCCCACGCGCCGGTCGCCGGGTTCTGCACTTCCTTCTTCACCGAGTAGGCCGCGAGCTGGAGGTCGACGCAGTCCCAGTACAGCCGGTCGAGGGTGGTCGTGGCGAAGAACTTCACCGCGGTCGCCTTCGGGGGCGCCGTCGCCGCCGGGAAGTTCTGCCGCACCAGGGTGTCGTCGCCGACGTAGTGGTCGGCGACCAGTTTGGTCTCCTGCACCTGCGTGCCGGTGGCGTCGAAGAACCGCAGGCCGGTGCCGGGTTCGTACCGCGGCGCGCGCGAAGCGGTCCAGACGCTGAGCGTGTAGACGCCGCCCGGGACGAACCGTTCGGTCTGGTAGGCGGTGCTGGTCTTGCCGTCCGGCGTCTGGATAGCCGCCGACCGCTGCCCGTCGACGGCGTACTGCTGCTCCGTCGCCAGCTTCGGCACCTTCGCGGCCGGCGTGCCGGGCGGGACCGGGGCGGCGGGGGCGAACACGTACCCGTCCGGGGCGCCGTTGCGGGCCGCGAGCTCGACGCTCGGGTTCGCCGCGAGCCCGCCGCAGACCGGCGGCGCGTCCTCGGCGACGGACGCGGACGCGGGCACGACCGCCGCGGCGATCGCCACCACCGCCACCGCCGCCGTGCGCCCCGAGAAGATCACCTCTCGACTATGGCGCGCGGACCGGGCCCGCACCGGCCGAAGACCGTCCACTTAAGAGTGAACCTCGGCGGGTGCGGGCCGGTGCGTCAGCGTTCGCCGATGCGGCCGGGCAGCCCGAAGCGGCCCTTCTTCCACACCGAGACGATGGCCGGCCGCGGCTGCGCGGTGCCGCCGTCCGGCCAGTGTGACGTCGGGTTCGCCGAGCTCGCCGCGTTCTCACCCGGGTGCTGGACGGCGACGAGCACCAGGTTGTCGGTCACGACCGGGCCGCACGTCTCGGCGCCGACCGGCACCGACAGGAACTGCTTGACGTGGCCGCGCTCCGGGCCGGTGACCGGCACCGAGAACAGGCCGTCGTTCGCGCCGAGCGCGTTGCCGTCGGTGGAGATCCACAGGTTGCCGTGCCGGTCGAAGGCCACGTTGTCCGGGCAGGAGATCGGGCTGACCTGGTCCTTCGGGAACCCGCCGAAGTAGGTGTCCGCCGCCTTCGGGTCGCCGCAGACCAGCAGCAGCCGCCAGGCGAACTTCGTCGACGCCGCGTCGCCGCGGTCCTCTTCCCACTCCAGGACGTGACCGTTCTTGTTGCCGTTGCGCGGGTTGACCTCGTCGACGCCGGCCTTGCCCGCCGCGCCGCGGTCGCTGTTGTTGGTCAGCGCCGCGTAGACCCGGCCGTTGACCGGGTTCGGCTCGATGTCCTCCGGCCGGTCCATCTTCGTGGCGGCCACCTTGTCCGCGGCCTGGCGGGTGAAGACGTAGACCTCTTCGGCGGTGAAGCCGTCCACAAAGGACTTGTTGCCGGCGGCCAGCGGGATCCACTCGCCGCGGCCGTCGAACTCGCCGTCGGCCGGGAGCTTGCCCGTGCCGTCGATCTCCGCGGCCGGGCTGTCGCCGGTGAAGCGGCCGACGTACAGCGTGCCCTCGTCGAGCAGCGCCGAGTTGTGCCGCCGCGCGTGGGCGCTGTGGCCCGGCTTGTACTTGCCCTTGGAGACGAACTTGTAGATGTACTCGAAGCGGCTGTCGTCGCCGGAGTAGACGGCGACCCGGCCGTCGGCGGTGATCTTGATGTTCGCGGCCTCGTGCTTGAAGCGGCCGAGCGCGGTGTGCTTGACCGGCGTCGAGTTCGGGTCGTTCGGGTCGATCTCGACGACCCAGCCGAACCGGTTCGGCTCGTTGGGCTCCTGCGCGACGTCCCAGCGCTTGTCGAAGCGCTCCCACTTGCGGGTGCTCGTCCCGGTGCCGACGGTGTAGCGCTTGAGCCGCGCCGCCGCGACCGGGTCGGTGACCTGGTCGGAGTTGGCGAAGTACTGGTCGAAGTTCTCCTCGCCGGAGAGCACCGTGCCCCACGGCGTCACGCCGCCGGAGCAGTTGTTCTGCGTGCCGCGGACCTTGCGGCCGGTCGGGTCGGCCGACGTCTTGAGGAACTTCGAGCCGGCGGCCGGGCCGCGGACCTCGAAGATCGTGTCGAGGGTGATCCGGCGGCCGTAGCGGCTCGGGACGACCTCCAGGCCGCCGTGGATCGGGTCGCGGCGGGCCTGCAGCACCGAAAGGCCGTGCGCCGCCCAGGCGATCTTCGCCTGCTCCTCGGTCGGGTTGGCCGGGTCGTACTGGTCGGCCGGGAACATGTGGACCTCGGTCGTGTACTCGTGGTTGACCACGAGCAGGTTCGACAGGCCCAGCGGGTCCTGCGGGATCAGGCCGACGAAGTCGTTGTTGTACCCGAACTGCTTGGCCTGCGCGGCCGCGGTCTGCTTGGTGAAGTCGAACTTCGGCGCGCCCGCGACGACCGGGTCGCCCCAGCGGACGACGACGCGCTGGGCGTACCCGTCGGGGATGCTGACCGCGTCGAGCTTGTTCGGCGGGACCGGCGTGAAGTCGGTGCCCGGGACCGGACGCGGCCGGGGCTGCGGCTTCCGGAGCGGCGAGGCCGCCGCCGTCCCGGACAGGGCGGCGAACCCGCCCGCGGCGGCGGCCATCACGGCACCGGCCTTGAACACCCGGCGGCGCGAGATGTCCTTGACGACGTCGCCGAAGTACTCGTTCCCGGATTCGTTGGCCTCCGGGTGGGCGCAGGCGTTGCCGCAGCGGTACTCACAGGTGACCGGGGAACGGCCGCCGGGGTGGACGGGCAGCAGGGGAAGCAGGCGGTCGGGCACGAGGCCTCCATGGTGGGAGTTCGGGAACGAACCGACCGTAAGCTTCCCAAACCAGCCATTCACGACATACAGGTGAACGGCGGGTGTATTGCTGCTCCGTACGGGTGTGACTCAGAACTCTTCGCCGACGAGGACCGCTTCCTTCGGCAGCGTGTGCGGGTCCGCCTTCTTCTCCCGCAGCGAGAGCAGCGCCCCCGCGACGACGCACAGCACGGCCGAGGCGACGAACGGCGCCTGCGGCGAGCCGAACCACTCGGCGACGTGCCCGACGAGCGTCGCGGCGACCGCGCCACCCAGCCAGCGGCAGAAGTTGTAGCCCGCGCTGGCGACCGGGCGCGGCGCGTCGCTGATCGACATCGCGGTGCCGGTGAACAGCGTGTTCAGCAGGCCCGACACCAGCCCGGAGACGACGATCCCGGCGACCAGCACCGGCTTGCTCGGCACGGCGAGGACCAGCATCAGCACGGCGTACCCGAAGACGGCGGCCGCGGCGGCGTGCCGCTCACCGAGCCGGGCGGCCAGCCGCGGCGCGAGGGCGACCCCGGCGACGGCGACGCACAGGCCCCAGCCGCAGAACACCAGGCCGACGGCGATCGCGCTCCAGCCGAGGACGAACGGCGACCAGGCCAGCACGGCGAAGAACGCGGCGGTGTACAGCGCCGAGGCGACGGAGGTGCGCAGCAGGCCGGTGTGCTTGAGCGCGCGCAGCGGGTCGAGCAGCTTGATCGGCGACCGCTGCTCGTGCTTGTCGCTCTTGAGGAACACCGCGCACAGCACGAGCGCGCCGGCCATCAGGATCGCGGTGCCGAGGAACGGGCCGCGCCACGAGATGCTGCCGAGCAGCGCGCCCAGCAGCGGGCCGACCGACAGGCCGACGCCGAGGGCGGCTTCGTAGAGCAGGATCGCGCCGGACTGGCCGCCGGTCGCGGCGCCGACGATCACCGACAGCGCGGTCGCGATGAAGAACGCGTTGCCCAGGCCCCAGACCGCGCGCAGCCCGACGAGCTGCTCGATCGACCCGGCGGCCGCGCACAGGGCGGTGGCCGCGACGATCAGCGTCAGCCCGACGAGCACCGTGCGCTTGGCGCCGAAGCGGGCGCTCGCCGCGCCGGTGACCAGCATCGCGACGACCTGGACGCCGAGGTAGGACGAGAAGAGCAGGGTGACCTGGGACGGCGTCGCGTCCAGGCCCTTGGCGATGGACAGCAGGATCGGGTCGACCAGGCCGATCCCCATGAAGGCGATGACCGCGGCGAACGCGGTGATCCACACCTGCTTCGGCTGGCCCTTGACCGCGTCCAGCAGGCTCGAGTGGTGTTCAGCGCTCATCGCTGATCAGTTCCTCCTTCTTGGTGTCAATGAGCAACTTGGCGAGAGCGGGCAGGGCGGCATCGATCGCTGCGCGGTCGGTTTCGTCCATCGCGATGAGCCGCTCGCGGAGGAACTCCTCGCGAGCCGTCACCAGTTCGGCGTAAAAGCGCAGGCCCTCGTCGGTGACTTCGACCAGCACCGCGCGGCCGTCGGCGGGGTCCGGGCGGCGGGTCGCGAGGCCGAGCCGTTCGAGCCGGCCGACGACGTCGGTCATCGACGGCAGCCGCACCCCTTCGAACTCGGCCAGCGCGGACATCCGCCGCGGACCGCCGTTGACCAGCTCACTCAGCACCGAACCCTGGGTGAGGGTCAGCGTCAGCTGCGGGGTCTGGCGGCGGACCTGGTGGTAGAGCCGGAAGACCAGCGGCCGCAGCCGGTGGGCGAGATCGGTGATCGCGGAAGTCACTTAGCTAGGCTAACAAAAATTAGTAAGGGTGGCTAAGTAAGTCCGCTCACAGGTTAGGCTCGGGCCATGGACGCGGTGATCTTCGACCTCGACGGCGTACTGGTGGACTCCGAGCGGATCTGGGACGAGGTGCGGCGCGCGGTCGTCGCCGAGCACGGCGGCACCTGGCGCGAGGAGGCGACCCGGGCGCAGCAGGGGATGAGCACCCCGGAATGGGCCCGCTACCTGGTGGAGGAGCTGGGCGCGCGGACCACCCCGGCCGAGATCGCCACGCTGGTGGTCAAGCGGATGGCGGCCCGGTACGCCGCGGAACCGCCGCTGATCCCGGGCGCGGTGGACGTCGTCCGGCAGGTGTCGGCGCGGTGGCCGGTGGCGATCGCGAGCTCGTCGCCGGTGATCCTGATCAAGGGGTTCCTGGACGTGACCGGCCTGCCGGTCGGGGCGGCGGTGTCGTCCGAGCAGGTCGGGGCGGGCAAACCCGCACCGGACGTCTACCTGCGGGCGGCCGAGCTCCTGGGCGTGGCCCCGGAGGACTGCGCGGCCGTCGAGGACACGACGAATGGGCTGCGGTCGGCCCTGGCGGCGAAGATGGCGGTGTACGCGGTACCGAACCCGCATTTCCCGCCGGATCCCGAGGTATTGGGGCAGGCCACGGCCGTGGTGGAGAAGATCACCGGCTTGCCGGGAGCGCTTGGGTTGGGTTGATCTCGAAGCGGACCGGCGGCGACCCGGGCTGCACGTCGGCGAGGAACACGTGGTCGCGGCCCAGGGTGCCGACCTCCTTGGCCGGGCTCAGGTCGCCGGCCGCGCTGTAGAGGCGCAGCACCCGCACCGTCGGGTCGACGAGGAGGACGGCCTTGCCCGCCGGCAGCGGGCCGCCGTCCTTGCCCACGTACCCGGCCCGGACGACCCCGTCCGACCGCGGGACGCACGACGGCGACTCGATGCCGAACTGCGAGCCGGGGCCGCCGTGGGTGGTGCCCTTGAGGAACGTCTCGACGCAGAACCACGGCTGCCCCGCCGGACCGGCCGGGTTGACCGCGTACGACGTCCAGGCGTTCGTCTGGCCCGCGAAGTCGGTGAGCGCCACCGGCTCGTCCCCGCCGACCAGGTTCTCCGGCGAGATCACGGGCTCGGCGAGCACCAGCTCCTGCCCCGGCTGCGTCGCGGGCTGCGGCGGCGGGGGCTGGGCCGTGTTGACCTGGGTGGCCAGCAGCACGCTGGTCAGCACGACCAGGACGGCGGCCAGCGGAGCCACCCAGACGGCGGCCCGGCGGCGGCGCGACGGCCGCCGCTGCCGGCGCCGCTGTTCCAGCCAGGCGGACTCGAGGTCGGGCGAGACCTCCCGGGCCTGTTCGCGCAGTGCTTCGGCCAGCTTGCGTTCGAGGTCGGTCATCGCTCACCTCCCAGGTCGTCCCCCAGGTGCTTGCGCAGGTTCTCCATCGCGTGGTGCGTCGTCGCCTTGACCGTGCCCGGCGAGATGCCCAGCGTTTCCGCGATGGCCGCCGTGCTCAGGTCCAGCCAGTACCGCAGCACGAGGACCTCGCGCTGCCGCCGGGACAGCCGCGTCAGCACCGCCCGCAGCTGCTGGTGCTCCCAGTTGGCGACTGCCCGGACCTCGGCCGACAGCTCGTCCGGCGGCCGCTCCTGCGGGGTCCGCCGGACGACGCGCAGGTGCCGGGTCCGCGACCGCGACATGTTCACCACGGTCGTGCGGAGGTAGCCCGCCACGCGCGTGTGGTCGGTCAGGGTGTCCCAGCGCTGGTGGAGCTTGACGAACGCCTCCTGCGCGACGTTCTCCGCGTCGTCCGCGCCGAGCAGGTGGGCCAGCCGGGTCATCTGCCCGAAGTACTCGCGGAACAGGTCGTGGAAGGTCGGCGCGCCCAGGTCCCCCGGCACGCTCTCGCCCACACTCGCACTCACACCCCGCCAACGCCTGCCCCGCCCCACCGGTTTAGTGCAACACGCGAAGAAGGCCGCCACCAGCGGTGACGGCCTCCTCCGACGACAGGTCCTACCGCTCGACCTCGCCGCGGATGAACTTCTCGACGGCGTCGCGGGCGGTCGCGTCGTCGTACTGCTCCGGCGGCGACTTCATGAAGTAGGACGACGCCGACAGGATCGGGCCGCCGATGCCGCGGTCGAGCGCGATCTTCGCGGCGCGCACGGCGTCGATGATGATGCCCGCCGAGTTCGGCGAGTCCCACACCTCGAGCTTGTACTCCAGGTTCAGCGGCACGTCGCCGAACGCGCGGCCCTCGAGCCGGACGTAGGCCCACTTGCGGTCGTCGAGCCACTGCACGTAGTCCGACGGTCCGATGTGGACGTTGCCCTTGCCCAGCTCGCGGTCGACCTGCGAGGTGACGGACTGGGTCTTGGAGATCTTCTTGGACTCGAGCCGCTCGAGCTCCTTCATGTTCAGGAAGTCCATGTTCCCGCCCACGTTGAGCTGCATCGTCCGGTCGAGCTGGACGCCGCGGTCCTCGAACAGCTTCGCCAGCACGCGGTGCGTGATGGTGGCCCCGACCTGTGACTTGATGTCGTCACCGACGATCGGGACGCCGGCGTCGGTGAACTTCTGCGCCCACTCGGGGTCGGAGGCGATGAACACCGGCAACGCGTTGACGAACGCCACGCCGGCGTCGATCGCGGCCTGGGCGTAGAACTTGTCGGCCACCTCGGAGCCCACCGGCAGGTACGACACGAGCACGTCGGCCTGCGCTTCGCGCAGCGCGGCGACGACGTCGACCGGGGTCTCGTCGGACTCCTCGATCGTCTCGCGGTAGAAGCGGCCGAGCCCGTCGTGGGTGTGGCCGCGCTGGACGGTGACGCCGAGCGGCGGCACGTCGGCGATCTTGATGGTGTTGTTCTCGGAGGCGAAGATCGCCTCGGACAGGTCGCGGCTGACCTTCTTGGCGTCCACGTCGAACGCGGCGACGAACTCGATGTCGCGGACGTGGTAGCCGCCGAAGTCGACGTGCATCAGACCGGGGACGCGGGTGGCCGGATCCGCGTCGCGGTAGTACTGGACACCCTGGACCAGCGACGCCGCACAGTTGCCGACGCCCACGATGGCCACCCGTACGCGGCGGTTCTCGCCCATGGGGGTTTCTCCTTCAATCCGTGTCTGTTCAGTAGGTCTGGTGCCGCGACGCTGCGGCCCGGGCCGGGCGGCTCAGGTCTCCGGACCCTGCCGTTCGGCTTGTTCGTGCGCGATCAGCTCGTTGAGCCAGCGCACCTCCCGCTCGCTGGTCTCCAGCCCCAGCCGGTGCAGCTCGCGGGTGTAGCGATCGATCTTCTCCTCGGCCCTGGCCAGCGCCGCCCGCATGCCCTCACGGCGTTCCTCGACACGGCGGCGGCGGCCCTCGAGGATCCGCATCCGCACGTCGGCCGGGGTCCGCGAGAAGAAGGCCAGGTGGACGCCGAAACCTTCGTCGTCCCAGGTCTGCGGCCCGGCGTCGCCGAGCAGCTCACCGAAGCGCTCCTTGCCCTCCGCGGTGAGCTTGTAGACCCGGCGCCCGCGCCGCGACCACGCCCGGTCGTCGGCCTCGTCCAGCTCCTCGACCAGGTACCCGGCCCGCAACAGCTTCCGCAGGGTCGGGTACAGCGAGCCGTACGAGAACGTCCGGAACGTGCCGAGCGTCTCGTGCAGCCGCTTGCGCAGCACGTACCCGTGCATGGGCGCTTCGTGCAGAAGACCGAGGATCGCGAACTCCAGCACACCGCACCCCCTTTCGGGAACAAACCGAGACCACCCGCGTTGCTCCGAACGAGCGCCTCGATCCAACCTACTCAGCCACTATATCGCGCCGATACATCGAAGTGGCGAAGCTAACCTCTGCTCACTACCCATCAGGGTCGAAATTCACCGGAGAGTTATCGAACGTCCGGCGTGTCCGCCCCGGTCCCGGGCTTGCGGGCGCTAGGGGGCGTGGACGACACAGCAAGAGCCCGTACTCTGTCCTCGTGATTAACCAGCGGCAGGTCGTGGACTACGCGCTGCAGCGCCGTGCGCTGCTGGCCGAAGTCCGCTCCGGGCGCGTCGGCAGCCACGAGGCCTGCGACGCGAGCCCGTACCTGCTGCGAGCGGCGAAGTTCCACGGCCGGGACGGCGACCAGCCCTGCCCGATCTGCCGCCAGGAGCCGCTGACCCTGGTGTCCTGGGTGTACGGCGACGAGCTCAAGCACGTGGCGGGCTCGGCCAGGACACCGGAAGAGCTGGCCCGGATGGCGGGCTCGTTCGCCGAGTTCACCGTGTACGACGTCGAAGTGTGCCGGGCATGCCACTGGAACCACTTGGTCCGGTCATACGTCCTGGGCACAGGGGAACCGGCGGGTCCGCGAAGGACCGCGGGCCGGTGAGCCACCGTACGACCATCGCAACACGCAGGTCAGACCCCCTGCGGGGACTGATCCGGGAGGACCGTCCGTGACCGACGACAACCGCTCCTGGCCCAACCAGGAGCCAGACGCACCCCGTCGCGCCCCATGGCCGGGTGAAGACGCGGGACCGGCGTGGCCCGGTGAGTCGCCCCGGCGCGCCACCCCGCCCCGCGGCAACCCCGGGCAGGGCGGCCCGGCCTGGCCCGCCGGCGACGAGGGCGGCCGGCAGTGGCCCGCCGACCAGCCACGACGTCCGCAGGCGCCACGCGGCCAGAGCGGCGCGTCCGACCGGCGCCAGCCGCCCGGACGGCGTCCCGGCGGCCCGCCCGGCTCGCCGCCGCAGGGGTTCCGGCAGCCTCCGCCGGCCGGACGGCGTCCGGACCCGGAACCCGAACGTGAGCCGGATCTCATCACCCACCACGCGCACAACGGGACCGAGGACGCCTACGAGCCGTACGACGACGACCGCTTCGACGAGTTCGCCGACGACGTCGGGCCCCAGGAGGAGCTCGACGAGAAGGGCCGCAAGGTCCTCACCCCGGCGCAGCGGAAGAAGCGCCGCTGGAAGATCATCCGGCGGGTCGCCTACGCGTGCGTCGGCGTCTTCTTCGTCGTTCCGGCGATCGCGTTCGTGATCACCTACTTCATGGTCGACGTGCCGACACCGGAGAGCGTCGCGGCGCTGCAGAGCCAGCCGGTGACCTACTACTACAACGACGGCAAGACGGTGATGGGCAAGTCCCTGCCCAAGGGCGGCGACCGGCAGCTGGTCAAGCCGGGCGAGATCCCCGACGTCGTCAAGCACGCCGTGTACTCGGCCGAGGACGCGACGTTCGAGACCAACTCGGGCTTCGACTTCACCGGCATCCTGCGCGCGGTCTTCAACCAGGCGACCGGTGGCCAGGGCGGTGGTTCGACCATCTCCCAGCAGTACATCAAGAAGGCCACGGAGAACGACGCGCCGACGCTCACCCGCAAGTGGACCGAGCTGGCCAAGTCGTTCAAGATGAACAACCAGGAGTCCAAGGAAGAGATCATCACGGGCTACCTGAACATCATCTACTTCGGACGCTCGGCGAACGGGATCCAGGCGGCCGCGAAGGCCTACTTCAACAAGGACGTCAAGGACCTCAACGCGTCCGAGGCGGCGCTGCTCGCGGGGCTCATCCAGGGCCCGAGCAAGTCGGAGAACCAGGAGTACGCCCAGCGCCGCTGGAACTACGTGATGGACCAGATGGTGGCCAACAAGTGGCTGCGGGCCGACGAACGCGCGGGCGCGCAGTTCCCGACGCCGGTCCCGAAGGCGGCCAAGGACACCAACCAGTCGATGTCGTTCCACATCCAGCAGCGGATCGACGACGAGCTGGCGGACGAGGGCTACGACAGCGCCAAGCTGCACGCGACCGGCGCCAAGGTCTACACCACGATCGATCCGAAGGCCCAGAAGGCGGCCGAGGACGCGGTCGCGGACAAGATGAAGGGCCAGACCGACGACCGGCTGCTCAGCGCGCTGGTCGCGGTGAGCCCGAAGACCGGTGGCGTCCTCGCCTACTACGGCGGCCCGGACATCGTGAAGAACGCGGAGGGGAAGGACCAGACCGGTCAGGACCGGGCCAACCAGGCGCGGAACCCGGGTTCGTCGTTCAAGGCGTTCGACCTCACCGCGTACCTGAAGATGGGCAAGGGCCTCGGCGACACCTTCGACGGGTCCAACAACCGGAAGTTCGGCAACCCGCCGAAGACCATCCGCAACGCGGGCGAGAGTTCCAGCTGCGGCCCGCAGTGCACCGTCGCCACGGCGATGGAGATCTCGGCGAACACCGTGTTCTACGACATGGTCTACAACATCACGAAGCCGGCGAAGGTGGCCGCGGCCGCCAACGAAGCCGGCGTGCCGACGTCGCCGCAGATGAGCCAGGACATCAACATCGCGCTCGGCGGTGGCGCCACCGTGGCCACGCCGGAGGCCATGGCCGCGGGGTACGCCACCTTTGCCGGCGACGGCATGCAGCGTCCGGCCCACTTCGTCGCCAAGCTGACCAACGCCCAGGACGAGGTCGAGTTCGACGAGAGCAAGTACCAGGCCAAGCCCGCGTTCGACAGCGACGCGCAGAAGACCGCGCAGATCGCCGGCAACGTGACCACGGCGCTCGGCCCGGTCATCAAGCACTCCAACCTGGATTGCCCGGCCGGTCACCAGTGCGCCGGCAAGACCGGTACGCAGCAGTACGACCCGCGCGACGGCGACCCCGCCTCGTACAAGGACCGCAACGCCCAGACCTGGATGGTCGGCTACACGCCGTCGGTCTCGGCCGCGGTCTGGGTCGGCGGCGACGGCAACATCCCGCTGCACGACAACAAGAACAAGCCGATCTTCGGTAGCACCATCTCCGGGCCCATCTGGGAAGAGTTCATGAAGAACTACCTGGACGGGGCCCCGCCGGAGAAGTTCAACAAGGTCGACCCGATTGGCAAGGACGTCAACGACGTCACCACGACGCAGTCGAAGCCCTCGGACACGCCGTCGAACACCCCGACCTCGACGCCGTCCGAGACGCCCACGACGACGCCCACCGAGACCGAGACGGAGACCGAGACGACGCGGACGGGCCGGCCGACGCGGCCGGGTCCGGGCGGGTCCACCCCGCCGCTGCCCGGCGACGGGCTCGCCCGGCCACCGGGCGCCGGAGAAGGCTGATCGGAGGCCCCGCACCGTTCCCGGTGCGGGGCCTTCGCCGTTTCGGTGAACCACCGCCGCCCGTGGTCCGTGTGGAGTGTCGAGGGGTCTGCGCCCGCAGCCCACTTGCGTACCCGAGGACGGCCCCGTGTACACCGACCGAAATCGCTCGAGGTCCGGCCGGAGGCCGGTGCCGCGTGGTCGCTACCAGCCACGCCGGCCCCTTCCGCCGCGGCCGGCCGAACCGGACGAGTTCACCGCCGACGTCACCCCGGAACCGGCGCCGGACGCGCGCAAGCGCCGTCGCTGGAAGACGGTCCGCCGGGTGCTGTACGTGCTGTCCGGCCTGTTCTTCCTGGTGCCCGCGGTCGCCTTCGTGATCACGTACTTCTCCGTCGACGTGCCGTCGCCGGACACGGTCGCGCAGTCGCAGGGCCAAGCGGTCACCTACCTCTACGCCGACGGCACCGAAATGGGCAAGGACGTGCCCACCGGCGGGAACCGGCAGATCCTGAGCCCGGCCCAGATCCCGGACGTCGTCAAGAAAGCGGTGATCGCCACCGAGGACGCGTCCTTCGAGACCAACTCCGGCTTCGACCTCTCCGGCATCGCCCGGGCCGCCTACAACCAGGTCACCGGCGGGTCCGGCGGCGGTTCGACGATTTCGCAGCAGTACATCAAGGTTTCGTCCGGCGACGACGCCCCGACGTTGACCCGCAAGTGGGTCGAGCTCGCGAAGTCGTTCAAGATGAACCAGACCTACGAGAAGGCGGACATCATCACCGCCTACCTCAACATCATCTACTTCGGCCGCGGCGCGTACGGTATCCAGTCGGCGGCGCAGGCGTACTTCGGCAAGGACGCCAACCAGCTCGGCTACTCCGAGGCCGCGCTGCTCGCCGGCCTGATCCAGCAGCCGGGCCGGTCGGAGAACGGGACGGTCGCCCGCGACCGGTGGAGCACGGCACTGGACCGCATGCAGCGCAACGGGTACCTCTCCGCCGCCGACCGCAAGGCGGCGAAGTTCCCGACACCGGTCCCGCTCGTCGAATCGCGGCAGGGGACCACGCTGAACCCGTTCGTCAAGAAGCAGGTGAAGGCCGAGCTGGCCGCGGCCGGGATTCCCGAGGAGAAGTACTACTCGGGCGGGTTCCAGGTGTTCACGACGATCGACTCGAAAGCGCAGGAAGCCGCCGAGAAAGCCGTCGCCGAGGGTATGGCCGAGCAGACCGACGACCGCATCCTCGACGCGCTCGTCGCCGTCGACCCCAAGTCCGGCGGCGTGCTCGCCTACTACGGCGGCGCGCCGATCGTGAAGGGCCCGAACGGCGAGGACCAGGCCGGACGCGACTGGGCGGACGAAGCGCACAACCCCGGGTCGTCGATGAAGCCGTTCGACCTCACCGCGTTCCTCAAGGGCGGCCGCGGGCTCAACGCGGTCTTCGACGGCCGCTCGCCGCGGACGTTCCCCGACGTGCCGCTGCCGGTGCGCAACGCCGGCGTCAGCAGCAGCTGCTCCGAGCAGTGCACGGTGGCCGAGGCGATGCAGCGGTCCACCAACACCGTCTTCTACGACATGGTGCTCAACGTGACCAAGCCGGGCGGGGTCGCCGAAGCCGCGCAGGAAGCGGGGATCCGCACGAAGGACACCGGCGGCCGCAGCGTGCTGTTCACCGGCGACAACAACATCTCCATCGGCGGCGGCCAGACCGCGGTCACGCCGGCGGACATGGCCTCGGCGTACGCGACCTTCGCCGCCGGCGGCGTCCAGCACGGCCGCCACTTCGTGCAGAAGGTGACGAACTCCCAGGGCGAAACCGCCTACGAGGCCGACACGCGCGCGACGGACGCGTTCGCCGACAACGACCGCGGCAAGAGCAGGCAGATCGCCGGGAACGTGACCGCCGCGCTGGCGCCGGTGATCCCGTTCTCGCGGCTGACCTGCCCGGCCGGCCACGAGTGCGCGGGCAAGACCGGTACCCAGCAGCACACCCCCGGCGACGACGAACCCGCGTCGGCGGCGAACACGAACTCGCAGACGTGGATGGTGGGCTACACGCCCTCGGTCGCCGCCGCGGTCTGGGTCGGCGGTGACGGCGACAAGGCCCTGCGCGGCCCGGCCGGCCAGCCGCTGACCCCGTCCCTGGTGGCCGGGCCGGTGTGGCAGCGGTTCATGCAGCTCTACCTGTCCGGGAAACCGGGCGAGCGCTTCGACCGCGTCCAGGCGATCACCTCGCCGCAGGACGACCAGCTGCAGTTCCAGCTCGAGCAGCAACAGCAGCAGCAACAGTTCCAGCAGCAACAACAACAGCAGCAGCAGGAGCAGCGCTTCACCATCGGCCGCGGCGGCAACCAGGATCAGCAGCAACAGCAGCAGCAGAACCGCGTGCGGCGCGACGGCCGGGGTCCCGGACGCGGCAACGGGAACGACACCGGCCAGTCGAACTCCGGTCCGTGAGACCGGGGGAGGAGGCCGTGACCTCGGAGCTGGGGGTCACCGGGGTCACGGCCGGTCAGGGGGTCAGAGGTCGACCACGGCGCCTTCGACGCCGGAGCGGTGGGCCGCCTCGATGACGCGCAGGGCCTCGACCGACGAGGCCGGGTCGACCGGGAACTCGCCTTCGCCGCGCAGGGCGTCGCGCACCTGGGCGTAGAACTGCTCGTAGCGGCCGGTCTCGGTGGGCACGGTCTCGATCTCCGGGCCGACGCCGAGCTTCCCGGCGTCCGCCGCGGGCTCGGTGCCCCAGGCCGCGTCGCCGGGACGCAGGCCCGCCTTGATCTGCGGTTCCTGCACGTCGAGGCCGTACTTGGTGAACGTCGCCCGGTCGCCGAGGACGCGGAACCGGGGGTTCAGCGTGGCCGCGAGCGCGGTCGCCCACAGGTGCGAGCGGACGCCGTTCGCGTGGTGCAGCGCGACGAAGACGTCGTCGTCGACCTGGACGCCGGCCCGGCGGCGGTCGACCTCCGCGTAGACGCGGGTGACCGGGCCGAACAGCTGCAGCGCCTGGTCGACGATGTGCGCGCCGAGGTCGTAGAGCAGGCCGCCGGCCTCGGCCGGGTCGCCGAACTCGCGCCAGTTGTCCTTGGGCTTCGGCACCCAGCGGTCGTAGCGGGATTCGAAGCGGAACACCTCGCCGAGACGCCCGGAGTCGAGCACCTTCCGCACGGTGAGGAAGTCGGAGTCGAGGCGCCGGTTCTGGAAGACGGTCAGGCCGACGCCGGCCGCCTTCGCCGCGTCGACGACCTGCTGGGCTTCGGCCGCGGTCGGCGCGAACGGCTTGTCGACGACCACCGGCAGGCCGGCTTCGATCGCCCGCAGCGCGAGCGGCACGTGCGTGCGGTTCGGGGTGCTGACCACGACGAGGTCGAGGTCGCCGGCCCGCTCGAACAGCGCGTCCGCGTCCGGCACGACCTCCGCGCCCGGGTGGTCGGTGCGCGCCTGGGCGGCGTTGCTCGACGTCGTGATCACCGCGGGGGTGAGCCCGGGCGTCGCGGCCACCAGGGGCGCGTGGAAGACGCGGCCCCCGATGCCGTACCCGAGGATGCCCACGCGCAAGTCGTCCGCCATGCCGCCATTAAACAACAGCGTTGCCTAACTGACCAGACGTGCGAAGATCCTGTCCATGGCGGAGACCGGGGTGAACCTGCGCGACGTGCGCGCGCACAACCGCGTCCTGCTGCTCTCGCACATCCTGCGCGCCGGCGGCCTCAGCCGCGTCGAGCTGGCCGAACGCACCGGGCTCACCCAGCAGGCCGTCTCCAAGATCGTCCCCGAACTCCTCGACACCGGCCTGCTGGACGAGCAGCGGCAGCCGTCGGCCGGTGTCGGCAAACCCCGCACGGCCCTGCGCATCCGGGCGGGTGCCCGGCACGCGCTCGGCGCGCGCCTCGACCGCGACGAGTACCACGTGCTGCGCATCAACCTCGTCGGCGAGGTCGAGGAGACGGCGGGCGGCCCGCTGCCGCCCGGCTTCACCCCCGCGCAGGCCGTCGAAGCCATCGGGGCCACCGCGCTCGAACTCGGCGACGGCTTCGACGTGCTCGGCCTCGGCCTCGGCGCGGTCGGCCCGCTGGACCACCGCGCCGGCCTGGTCCGCGCCGCGACCAACATGCCCGGCTGGCACGACGTGCCCCTGCGCGACCTGCTCGAGCAGCGCACCGGGCTGCCGGTGACGCTCGACAAGAACACCAACGCCGCCGCGTTCGCGCGGCTCTGGCCGCACGGCGAGCCGACGGCGACCGCGGTCGTGCTCGTCGGCACCGGCATCGGCGTCGGCCTGCTGATCGACGGGCGGCTCTACCGCGGGCCGCGGACCAACGCGGGTGAGTTCGGGCACACCACGATCGCCTTCGACGGGCCGCGCTGCGCCTGCGGGCGGCGCGGCTGCGTCGAGATCATGGCCAAGCAGGCAGCGGACACCCGGGCCGCCGCGGGCTTCCTCGGCATCGGGCTGGCCGACCTGGTGCAGGTGCTCGACCTGGAGCGGATCGTGCTGGCCGGACGGGCGGTGCGGGACGAGCCGGACGTCCACCGCGAAGCCGTTTCGGCCCGGCTCGCGGAACTGCTGCCCCTGCCGCACTGGCAGCGCATCGAGGTCGTCGAAGACGGCTCCGGCGAGGAGATCGTCACCCGCGGGGCGGCCGCGGAGGTGCTGGCCTCGTACTACGCGAATCCGGCGTGATCACCGGCTTCACCACCGCGCACGTCGATCACCGATACGATCCGCCTCGTGCCAGAGGAGACCACGCGGGAGCCGGAACCCGGTCCGGTGACGCTGACCAGGGCGGAACGGATCGTCCCGAGCTGGAACGAGCCCCTTGCGGCGGCGGTCACCAGACCACTCGGCGGCCCGCTCGGTGAGCACGCGGCGGTCGGCAGGCACTGGTTCTGGTCGCCCCAGCGCGTCGGGCTGCTGCTGGCCACGCTGGCGCTGATGCTCTGCTGGTTCGGCAAGGGCTCCTGCATCCAGCAGTACCAGGACGCGAACGGCAACACCCAGCTCGACTGGCGGGCGGGCCGCCCGTTCGTCGCCATGTGCTACTCCGACATCGTGCCGCTCTACGGCTCCGAGCGGCTCGACCGGCCGGGCACCTTCCCGTACTACACGTCGTGGCAGGAAAGCTCCCAGACCGCCGAGGACAACACCCGGTACATGGAGTACCCGGTGCTCACCGGGCTCTTCCAGTGGGTGAACGCGAAGCTCGCGGCGGGCTGGTACAACGTCGCCGAGTCCGGCTGGCTGCCCGGGGCGCTGCCGGTGGCGATCTACTTCGACATCACCGCGTTGTTCCTCGGGCTCGCCTGGCTCGTCACCGTCTGGGCGACCGGCCGGACGGTGAAACGCCGTCCGTGGGACATGGTCCTGGTCGCGATCTCACCGCTGGTGCTGGTGCACGCCTTCACCAACTTCGACGCCATCGCGACCGCGTTCACCGCGACCGGCCTGCTGGCCTGGGCGCGCCGGCGCCCGGTGCTCGCCGGCGTCCTGCTCGGGCTGGGCGCGACGGCGAAGCTCTACCCGCTCCTCCTGCTCGGCGTGCTGTTCTTCCTGTGCCTGCGCGCGGGCAAGCTGACGCCGTTCTGGAAGACCGCGGGCGCCGCGATCCTGACGTGGCTGGCGGTGAACGTGCCGTTCATCCTCACCGCGACCCGCGGCTGGTGGGAGTTCTTCCGGATGAGCACCCTGCGGCCGATGGACCCGGACTCGCTGTACAACGTCTTCTCGTACACCACCGGCTGGGCCGGGTTCGACGGCGTGCTGCAGAAGAACCAGACGCCGACGTACCTCAACATCACCGTCGCCGTGCTGTTCCTGGCCTGCTGCGCCGGGATCGCCTACCTCGCGCTCGCCGCGCCCCGACGGCCGCGCGTCGGTCAGCTGGCGTTCCTCGTGGTGGCCGCGTTCCTGCTGACGAACAAGGTGTGGAGCCCGCAGTACTCGCTGTGGCTCGTCCCGCTGGCGGTGCTGGCGATCCCGCGCTGGCGGCTGCTGCTCGGCTGGATGCTGCTCGACGCCGTCGTCTGGGTGCCGCGGATGTTCTACTACCTCGGCGTCGACCACAAGGGCCTGCCCGAGGGCTGGTTCCTCGGCACGGTCGTGGTCCGCGACCTCGCCGTGGCCGGGCTGTGCGTCCTGGTGATCCGGGAGATCTACCGCCCGGCGACCGACCTGGTGCGGGCCGACGGCGACGACGACCCGGCCGGCGGCTTCCTCGACGGCGCCCGGGACGTGATCATCCCGAACGCCACCCGGCGCCGCCGGCGGGCCGTGGCCGTCTAACCGAGCTGTTCGCGCAGGTAGGCGATGTCGGTGGCCTGACCGTCGGCCGGCGTCTCGACGATGACCGGGGCACCGGCCGCCCGGGCGACGGCGACCAGCACCTCGGGGTCGATCGTGCCCTCGCCCTCGACGACGTTGGCGTGCCGGTCGCGGGTCGAGCCGAACTCGTCGCGGGAGTTGTTGAGGTGCACCAGGTCGATCCGGCCGGTGATGGCCTTGACCTTCTCGACCGCGGTGGCCAGGTCCCAGCCCGCGGCGAACGCGTGGCAGGTGTCCAGGCAGAACCCGGCGCCGAACTCGCCGACCTTGTCCCACAGGCGAGCGATGACGTCGAGGTCGCGGGTCATCGCGTTCTCGCCGCCGGCGGTGTTCTCGATCAGGATCGGGACCTTGAAGCCGCCCTTTTCCTGCTCGCGCTCGAACAGCTTGCGCCAGTTGTCCAGGCCCGCCTCGACGTCGTCGTTCGCACCGACGTGCCCGCCGTGCACGATCAGGCCCTTCGCGCCGATCGCCGCGGCGCCGTCCGCGTGCTGGGTGACGTTCTTCCGGGACGGGATCCGGATCCGGTTGTTCAGCGAAGCCACGTTGATCAGGTACGGCGAGTGGATGAACACCTCGACCGGGTCGGCCGCGATGGCTTCGCCCTGCGGGTGCGGCTTAGGGGCCTTCCAGCCCTGCGGGTCGGAGAGGAAGAACTGGACGACGTCGGCTTTGCGCTCGGCGACCGCGGTCAACGGGTCGTCGTCACGGACATGGGCGCCAATCAGCATGCCGAGCACGGTACTCCGGACGCCGTTTCCGGCCGGTGGGCCCGGTTGGTGACGCTCGTGGAGTACCGTGAGCGCGTTCCGTGATCCAGATTGGTCCGACTGCCGGAGGGCATGATGGGGAAGCACGTCGCCCGGATCACCGCACTGGGGTTCACGCTGGCGGCGTCGGCCGCGCTGGCGGCGCCGGCCGCCGCGGAAACCAACCCCACCCTCGGCGGGAGCTGCGAGGCCACGCTGCAGCAGGGCGGTTCGCCCGGCCTGACGCTCGACGCCGGCGCCCCGCTGAACGCCCCGAACCAGCTCACCGTCGGCCTCGACTCGAGCTCGCGGAACACGAACGGCTCGGCTCCCCTGCTCACGCTGCCCCTCGGCGACACGGTGAAGGCGCTCGGCATCGGCCGGGTACCGCTGGTCGGCGACGCGGCGGCGAAGGGCGTCTGCCCGGCCGCGCAGGGCACGGTCAACACGGTCGGCGGCCTGACGCAGGGCGTGGCCGCGCAGCTGCCGCCGCTGCCCCTGCCGCCGGCGCCGGGCCCGAACCCGCCGCAGCCCGCGCCACCCGGCCCGACACCGCCGAGCCCGGCGCCGAACCCGCCCGGTTCCAGCACCGGCCCGGTCGTGACCGGCCCGGGGAACGCGGGCCTGCCGGGTGACGCGATCTCGGGCATCTACACCAACGCCGCGCTGCTGCCGGGCAGCCTGGTCCAGGCCCCGGTGATCGCGCAGATCATCCCCGGCCAGCAGGTGCCGCCGACCGTCGACGCCCAGAAGTCGGGCACCGCGGAGGCCCTGCCCGGTGTCACACCGCCGGCGAAGCTGCCGATGCTGCTCGCGGTGCTGGCGCTGGCGATCGTCGCGGCCGCGCTGGTCCGCGCCTGGATCCGCCGCAGCCCCGCCTGACGCACGGTCACGGCCGCTTCCACCCGAATGCCGGACATTTTTGAGCGAGCGGGCGTCACCGAGCTGCCTTAGCGTCGTTGTACTGGGAAGTAGGCGACGACACCAGGGCGGCGAGCATGCAGGATCGAACACGGAGGGCAACAGCAGTCGGTGCGGCGGCGGTCGTCCTCGCGGGTTCCGCCGTGCTCGGCCTGCCCGGCACCGCCTCGGCGGACACGGTGAAGGCGAACTGCGGCGACACGGTAACCGTGAAGCCCGGCGACCTGATTTCCACTCCGCTCGGCATCAAGTCGGTCACGGACATCCTCGGCGGATTGCTCGGCAGTCTCTGCAAGATCACGGTCAAAGTCGTGGACACAGTCGTCTCACCGGTCCCGGTAGTCGGCCCTCCCGCGGCGAGTGCCCTGAACAACACCGTCGCCGGCACCACGAACGGAATCAACCAGGCCGCCGGCGATGTCGGTAAGGCGCTCGACGGTGGCAGCAAGCAGTCGTCGCCGCAGCCCGGCACAGGCGGAAACCCGCAACAGCAGCCGCCGGCCCAGGGTGGCACCGGGGGCGCGCCGCAAGGCGGCACCCCGCAGGGCACCACGCCGATCCCGGACGCCAACAGCCCGCTCCTGCCCGGCTTCGCCAGCACCCCGGTGTTCGGCGGTTTCCCGTTCACCCTCGGCACGGGTTACGCCCCGATGCGCGACTACAGCGGCATCCCGTTCGCGACGGCCGGGCTGTTCACGCCGTCCCCGGCGATCCGGTACGGCAGCCAGATCCCCGGTTACGCGCCGCAGTACGGCCTCACCGGTCCGGACGGCGCGGCGGAGGGCAATTCCGGTGTCCAGACCGCGGGCCAAGCGGAAGCGCTACCCTCGGCATCGGACGGATTCACGAACGGGTCGAATCTGCCCTTGTTGATCGCGGTTTTGGCACTCTCCGGAGTCAGCGCGGGCCTCGTCCGCACCTGGGTGCTCCGCCGAATGGCCGCTGCGAATTGAGCCGACTGCCGAGTATCTTTCACGTATCTCGGTCGTTCATCCTGATGTTGTGTGCAACGACGCCCCCGTGATTTCCCTGGAGGACTGCTCGTGCGGAAGAGCTTGACCGTCACCGCCATCGCCGCGTTCATCGTCGGCGGCGCGTTCCTCTCCACGGGCACGGCCTCCGCCGCGACGACCCTCGCGGGCACCTGCACAGGTTCGGTGAATGGCAGCATGGGCGACACCGTGGCGGTCACCGGCGCTTCGGTGAAGGAACTGGTCCGCAAGGGCGCGCAGGACTACGTCAACTCGCACCTCTGGACCCTCGCGACGGTGTGGCCGAACTCCATCGCCGACACCATCGGCGGCAAGGGCGCACTGGAGGTCGGCCAGGTGCCGAACGCGGCGGGCGGCACCATCGCGGGGTCCGCGATCGGCAGCACGGTGGCGACCGCCCTCAAGGGCGCCGACCACCTCGGCGTGCTGGACGGCACCAAGGCCGAGGTGCTCGCCGCGATCTCCTCGACCGTCGCGAAGAGCTGCGGCCTGACCACGATCGCCACGAACTACGTCGCGCCGGGCGCCCAGGGCACGAGCGGCACCGGCGGCACGCAGGGCCGCGCCGACACCGCTCCCGGCGGCGCGTCCGGCAACCTCTCGAACCTGAACCCGGGCACCGCCGGCGGCACGGGCGGCAGCGCCCCGATGCGCGACTACAGCGGCATCCCCACGGCGACCGCCGGTACGGCCGTCGCCCCCGGGGTGCGCTACCCCGCGAACGGCACCCTGCCCGGTGATGCCTCCGCCCCGCAGGCGGGTCAGGGCGACCAGAGCGGCCAGAGCGGTCAGGGCGCGGACATCCGCGACGCCGGCAACGCGCAGTCGCTGGCCTCGAACAGCGCGTCGAACGACGTGCAGCTGCCCATGCTGATCGCGGTGATCGTGCTCGCCGGGGTGACCGCCGGACTGGTCCGCACCTGGGTGCTGCGCCGGGCCGCCTGACCCCCCGAGAAGACCCACTGTCCGGTCCTGCCGGTACCCCCAGGTAGCCTTACCTGGACAAACCCTCCTGCCACGGACAGCCCGTGGCCGCGAGCCCATAGGAGGTGAGTGGTTGTGTCACGCCATTACGAGGTAATGGTCATCCTGGACCCCACGCTCGACGAGCGCACGGTCGCCCCCACGCTGGACAACTTCCTCAACGTGATCCGCACTTCGGGCGGTTCCGTGGAGAAGGTCGACGTCTGGGGCCGTCGTCGCCTCTCGTACGAGATCAAGAAGCACGCCGAGGGCATCTACGCCCTGCTGGACCTGAACTCCTCGGCCGACGCGGTCAAGGAGCTCGACCGGCAGCTGTCGCTGCAGGAGACCGTGCTCCGCACCAAGGTCATGCGTCGCGAGGTCAAGCGCGCCGCGGCCAAGCCCGCTGCCGCCAAGGCCTGAGCCCGAGGGGAACCCCGATGGCTGGAGACACCGTCATCACGGTGGTCGGCAACCTGACGTCCGACCCGGAGCTGCGCTTCACCCCGTCCGGTGCGGCGGTCGCGAACTTCACCGTCGCGTCCACCCCGCGCACCCTCGACCGGCAGTCCGGCGAGTGGAAGGACGGCGAGGCCCTCTTCCTGCGCTGCAACATCTGGCGGCAGGCGGCGGAGAACGTCGCCGAGTCCCTGACCCGCGGCGCCCGCGTCGTCGTGCAGGGCCGCCTCAAGCAGCGGTCGTTCGAGACGAAGGAAGGCGAGAAGCGGACCGTCGTCGAGCTCGAGGTCGACGAGATCGGCCCCTCGCTGCGCTACGCCACGGCCAAGGTCAACAAGGTCAGCCGCGGTGGCGGCGGTGACTTCGGCGGCGGCGGTGGCGGCGGTGGGAACCGCGGCGGCGGTGGCGGCATGCCGGCCGACGACCCGTGGGGTTCCGCCCCGGCCGCGAGCAGCGGCGGTGGCGGCGGCTTCTCGGACGAGCCCCCCTTCTGATCTCGTACACATCCACAAAGATTTGAATTACCAGGAGTAGACAGTGGCCAAGCCACCCATCCGCAAGCCCAAGAAGAAGGTCTGCGTGTTCTGCAAGGCCGAGAAGAAGGGCCGCCCGGAACTGATCGACTACAAGGACACCAACCTGCTGCGGAAGTACATCTCCGACCGCGGCAAGATCCGTGCCCGTCGCGTCACCGGCAACTGCAGCCAGCACCAGCGTGACATCGCCATCGCGGTCAAGAACTCCCGCGAGATGGCGCTGCTGCCCTACACCTCGACCGCGCGCTAAGGGAGGGCACCGAAATGGCGAAGATCATCCTCACCACGGACGTGGCCAACCTGGGCGGCCCCGGCGACATCGTCGAGGTCAAGGACGGCTACGCGCGCAACTACCTGCTCCCGCGGGGCTACGCGATCGTGGCCTCCAAGGGCGCGGAGAAGAACGTCCGCACGATCCAGCGCGCGCAGGAGAGCCGTCGCATCCGCGACCTCGACCACGCCAAGGAGATCAAGGCGACGCTGGAGGGCCTCGGCGCCATCCAGCTGACCGGCAAGGCGGCCGCGGGCTCGAAGAAGCTCTTCGGTTCGATCACCGCCGGCGAGATCGTCGACGCGATCAAGGCGGCGGGTGGCCCGCTGCTCGACAAGCGCGTCATCGAGCTGCGCGACCACATCAAGACCGTGGGCAAGCACTCGGTCGGCGCCCGGCTGCACCCGGACGTCAAGGTCGACGTGCGGCTCGAGGTCAAGGCCGTCGCGCAGTAAGGCAGTACGTCGTGAGAAGGCGGGTCACCCCTGGTGGGTGGCCCGCCTTCACGCTTTCCGGGGAACCTCGGACACCGCGGCGGCGTCGGAGGAGAATGGGCGAGGACGCGAAGGGGATGGGATCGCATGGCTAACGAGGTCAACATGTCCGCGCCGGCCGGTGGCGGCGGCTTCACGTTCGACGCCGACAAGATCGACGGCGTCATCAAGAAGTGGCAGGACCTGCAGGCCGACCTGAAGCGCGACTACGCCGACGCCAACCTGATGGCGAACGTGAAGGCGCCCGGCAAGGAGTTCGCGAGCGGCGACTGGGAGAAGCTCGCGAACCCGTCCGGCAAGGCGTTCCTCGAGCAGAACCAGAAGATGCAGGACTACGTCAAGAACTACATCGAGGCGCTGACCGCCGCGAAGCAGAAGATCACCACCAAGGAGTCGGACGCCTACACCGACCTTTCGAAGCAGGGGAACCAGGCCACGTGAACCGACGACTTCTCGCCGTTCCGGCGCTGGCCTGCGCCGTGCTCGCGCTCGCCGGCTGCGGCGGCAAGACCCGCGGCACCGCCAACCCGGCGCCGTCGACGGCCGAATCGGGCAGCGAGACCACCCGGTCCACCGCCGACACCGCGCCGAGGGTGCCGAGCCCGTTGGACACCGCGTCGATCACCTCGGACGCCTGCGCGACGATGAACGCGTCCGGGCGCTCCTCGCTCGGCCTCGGCGAGGGCCAGTCGCGGTCCACGGGCAACGGCCCGAGCTGCACGTTCCAGGAAGCCGCCGACCCGGGCAACCAGATCGACGTGACCACGGTGACGGCGAACAAGAACGGCCTGCAGGACGTCTACGACACCAAGGCGAACGACGCCTACTGGGGCGAAACCCAGGCCTACGGCTACCCGGGCGTCTACGCCGCCGCGGTGGACGACCGCAAGAGCGGCAAGTGCGGCCTGTTCGTCGCGGTGACCGACCAGCTCGTGGTCAACATCCTGGTCCAGTACGACAACGGCGCCGGCGCCTCGGACCCGTGCTCCGTGGCGATGAAGTTCGGCGAGTCGATGATCCGCACCCTGGGAGGCTGAGATGCTGGAGCTGGTGCTCCTGGGCGGTTTCGCCGCCTACAACATGGCGACGACGCATTCGGACGACCACACGTCGGTGCAGGGCGACCGCAAGATCGACTGCTACGACATCTGGGAGAAGATCACCACCGGTCCCGGAGCAGGCTCGATCGAGAACGGGCAGTCCGCGGCGAGCCGGCTGAAGGGCGCTTACGCCGAACGCCTCGGCACGATCGATGCCCTCTCCAAGGAGATGGACGCGGCCTGGACCGGCGGCGGTGCCGAAGCGGCGCAGCAGGCCGGCGCCCACCCGCTGCGGGTGTGGATGGAGGACTCCGGCACCAAGCTCACCGACTCCGACAAGTACCTCGGCGAGCAGCACAACGCCTTCACCACGGTGCACGCGCAGGTGCAGCAGGTGCCGAAGGACCCGCCGAAGAACAACCTGCTCAACGCGATGACGCCGTGGACGACCGACACCGACCGGGCGATCCGCGACTACAACTCCAAGGGCCAGGCCAACGTCGACGCCTTCAACACCTACTACAAGGCGAGCAACGACAACGGCCAGAAGATGCCGACGTACTCCGCGCTGAAGGGCCAGCAGGAGAACGTCAACGTCGACGGCGGCCAGAACGGCAAGAAGAAGCCGGGCGACGACGGCCGCGGCAACGGGAACACCGGCACCGGGAACCCCAACGGCACCGGCTCGGTCCCCGGGGTGAACATGCCGGGCCCCGGCAGCGTCCCGTCCTTCCCCGGCCAGCCGAACACCCCGGGCGGCAGCTTCGACCCGGGCAAGGTGCCGGGCTTCGACCCGGCGAAGCCGCCGAACTTCGACCCCTCGCAGATCCCGGGCGGGACCTACGACCCGTCCAAGATCCCCGGCGCGGGCACCTACACCCCGCCGAACTTCGGCGACGGCACGCACTCGTCGGGGTTCACCCCGCCGAAGATCCCCGGGGCCGGCGGGTTCGGCCCCGGCGGGGGCGCGGGCGGCGCGGGCGACTTCTCCATCCCGGGTGGCGGCTTCGGGCCCGGAGGCTCGGGCGGGATCGGCGACCCGTCGGCGGGCTTCGGGCCGGGCGGCGTGGGCTTCGGGCCCGGCGGCTCGACCGGGGCCATGCCCGGTGGCGCGGACGCGGCCGGCGCCGG
>NZ_JBSGJD010000033.1:0-53012 GCF_053605405.1 Amycolatopsis sp. NPDC003861 | reverse complement strand
GAGCCACAGAACCACACCCCCAGAGAACCGTCGCAAGACCTCCCACGTGGGCGGTCAACGCAACATCACACGACAGACTGACGAGTCCCGGAGAAGCGGCGATGAGCCGGTTGCGGGCGAGGAAGCGGTGCCGCGCCGGCGGGGTGCCGGGCGGGTACTCAGTGACGACCGCGCCACCGGAGCGGACGATCCGGTTCAGCAGGGTGACGTGCCCTGCCGGGTAGCCGGCGTCGATCGCACAGCCCAGGACGGCGACGGTCACGCCGTCGGCGGCGAGCGCGCCAGCGTGTGCTGCGCCGTCGATGCCGTAGGCGGCGCCGGAGATCACCGGCACACTCCGGTTGGCCAGCTCGTAGGCGAGTTCGGAGGCGTGGTGTTCGCCGTATGCGGTGGCGGCCCGGGAGCCCACGATCGCGACCGAGGGCGCGGCCGCCAGCTCGGCCAGCCGTACGTCGCCCTGGATCCACAGGCCCAGCGGCGGACCGCCGAGGGTGTCGCCGTCGGCGGCCAGGGCGCTCAGGCCGGTGAAGACGTCGGCGGGCCAAGCGTCGTCCTCGGGGATCACGAACTGGCCACCGAGGCTGGCTGCGGCCTGCAGGCTGGTGTCGGCGAGCTGCCAGTTCGCGTCGGGGCGGCACTCGTTGAGGACTTCGGTGGGGGCGGTGCGTTCGGACACGTGGTGGGCGGCGTTGACGGGCCCGACCTCGGCGATGTAGCGGGCGAGGGACGGGGTGGTGGGGTCGGCGGCGTGCTGGAGGAACGCGCGGGCGCGCCGCACGTCGGGGAAATCGAGCATGAGGACTCCTTGAGGCGATGTGCTGGGCATGAGGGGGTGAGGGTGTTCAGGTTTCGTTGGGGAAGCGGCGCACGCGGATCTCGTGGCAGCGGCGTTCGACGACGGTGCCGACCGGCCACGCGGCAGCCAGTTGCAGCAGCTCTGTTGCGGCGTTGCCGACGTTGGCGCGCAGGTCGGGCGTGGCCGGAAGTCCCATGGCCGCGAAGGCGGCGTGGAAGCGGCGGACGTAGTCCGTCGGGGTCATGTCGGATTCGACGATTTCGGCGGTTGTGGTGGTCTGGCGGCTGCTGATGCCGACGAAGCTGCGTGCGCAGCCGCAGTACGGGTGGTCCGGATCCTCGTGCGAGAGGCTGGCCAGGTCGACGATCTCGGTCCCGGGGATGCTGTTGGAGTCGTTGTCCCGTTCACCTTGGGTGCGGTGGGTGGAGACGAAGTACTTGAGCACGGTTTCCTCCTCGGTGGCTGCGCCCGGTGGGCGGTGGACGCGGCCTTCGCCAGTGGGCCCTGCGGGTCCGGGGCAAGCCGGCCACGCGAGGGCGGCGGTGTCTGTCGTGGACGGTGGGCTTGCCCCGGATCGCGGGTCTGCTGCACTAGCTGCAGCCACATCCAGCGGGCGCCTGCCCGGGGAGGATGTCGTCGGATGCTGCGTATAGCGCATAGCCCGACACTCAAAGTTATTATTAGAAAACCCGACACACTTGTGGCGAATTACTGATTTTTGAGGCACTCTGGGTTTTAGAAGGTGATCCACGGTGGTCCACAGGGAGCGGCCACAATGGACCCTTCTGGGGATCCGGATCCGCTTCAACCCCCCGCGGTAGAAGGGTTCCCGGCTCGGGAGAGGGCACTGGGGAGGGCGCCTCTCCCGAGCCAAAATATCGCTGACCGACTCCACCTGGCTGTGTTCATCAGCGGCCACACCTCAGGCTGAGGCGTTTCCAGTCAGGAACGAAGGGTCGGTTTTTCTTGCGCGTGCTGATGAGCCGTTGCCCCCACGCTCGAATGAACCTTCTGTCCAGCGGCCGTCAGCACGCAACCCAAGACAGGAGTCTCCAGATGACAACGAGCCATTTGTACACGAAGCGGATCGCCGCGTCACTGCTGACGTTCGGAGCGCTGACGAGTGTGACGATGGCCGGCGCGGCGCCGGTCCAGGCAACGGAGCTCTCACCCGCCGTCGGCGTCGTGACCGGACAACTGGACATCGGCGCGGTCGGCGAAGGTGAGGGCAACGCGGACACGCCGGCTGTCGCGCCCGACGGAACTCTCATCTGGCCTACGCACCTGTCGTCGCACGCTCGACCGATGTCGGCCGCGACGGCGCAGGGCTGGATCGCGGTCATCGCGACCGCGGACGGCGCGCGCATCCGGTCGCGGCCCGTTGACGGTCCGGTGCTCGGCACGATCGGCTATGGCGCCGCGTTTTGGGTGTCGTGCACTCGGCGGGCCTCCGATGGGCACGCGTGGGGGTGGTCCTACCGCGGCGGCACCTACGGGTGGGTGCGTGGAGACCTGTGGGAAGTCGAGCAGCACACTGGTCCCGGCGGAGCTGGGACACCGGTAGTGCCCCGGTGCCCATGACGCTGTCGCCGCAGCAGCGGAATCGAATGCTGACGAGTCGTCCTGGGTCCACCCTGCTCTCATCCCGGATCTACCGGGCGAGGGCAGGGATCGCGCAACGGTGTGCGTTCGATGGTCGCCGGTTGTCTGTTTGTGCGTGCGGTAACCGATGTGGTGTCCGGTGGCTTGGTGTCAGCGTTGCTGCAGGTTGCCGATCACGAACTCGGCCATCTTGGCGACGCCGCCGCAGCGGTCGGTGTCCCAGTAGTTTCCGCGGAGGTCCTTGCCCTCGATTTCGAAGGTCAGCATCTGGTCCGCGGTGACCTCGACCGAGACCGAGCACTCTTCGGTCGACCCCAACTGGTGGTAGACGACTGCGGGGAGGCCGCGGATCGACGTTTCCGTCCACGGCTCCAGTTCGCCGCTGCGCTTCAACGGGGACGTCGAGAGCTCGGTGAGTGTTTTCGGGCCCTGGACCGGCTTCAACGCCACCAGCAGAGCGCCGGCCGGGTTCGGCCAGGAGCACCCGAACGCCGGGAGGCTCGTACGCCTGAACGGCTTTATCCCGTCCGGCGGGTCGGACACCACGGCTGCGGCTTGCTCCTTGGTCAGCAGGCTGCACGGGTCGGAGTCGAACTTCGCCAGGTTGACGGGGGTGTCGACGCGGTCGAGCGGCAGGGGAGCGCCGGTCTGCGCCGGTGCTGGTGGCTGGGAGAGCACTCGTTGCGGTGCGGATGGTCCGCAGCCGGCGAGCAGGCTGACCGACAGGAGTGTCGCGCACGCGATCGCGGGTGCCCTCATGCCGGTGCCGCCGACGGGTCGACCCGCCACTGCCGTTGGTCGTCGATGCCGGAGTTGCCCGGCATCGGCGGCATGTCCGGGAATTCGGTGTTGCCTTGGACGAGGGCGATGGCCTGACCGCGGAACTTGCCCAAGGTTTCGAAGGCTTGCCCGAACAGGTCGCTGACCGACTTGACCAGGTCGAACAGCGCGTCCGCGACGGTGTCGACGACCTCCTTGGAGGTGATGACGTCGATGATGGGGATTTCCGCCGTCGCGATCGCGATGATCGTCTTGTAGCCGACCTTGCCCAGCTCGACGGCGCAGTTGCCGATGAACTCGATGGCTTTGGCGTAGGTGTCGATGATGCAGCCGGCGATCTCGGCGAGGATTCCGGACATGCTCGCCACGACTTCCTGTTGTCCCTCGAGTGCCTTGCCGGCGAGTTCGGCGTACCCGGCGAACTGTTCCTTGCCGCGGCCGCTCCAGGTGCCGGCCACAGCCAGGACGGCCTGGGCGACGTCGTCGCCGGCGTCGCTGAGCTTCTTCTTCTGCGCGAACTCCATTGCCATGGACTGCACCTGCAGGGCATTGCCCAGCAGCCGGTTGCGGACGTCGTTCAGCAGCCGCAGGACGTTGTCCTGGCCGAAGAGCTGGGCTATCTGCCGGACTTTGGCATCAGCGTCGGTGGGGTAGGGCTGCGGTTGCGCTCGAGGGTCGGGCGGCGCGAGAGGTGGTGTCATGGTCAGTTGAGCCCCTTCTCCAGATCGCGCAGCCGCTTGAAGTCCGCCTCGTCCTGGGTCTCGTAGTAGTCGGCGGCCTTGTCGAGTGCTTCGGCGAGCCGCTCGAGCTGCATGGCACCTTTGTCGGTTTTGTCCCGCATGTGGGCGATGGTCTCGTTGAAGATGCGCACAACGTCGGCTTGGACGCCGAGCATCCCGACGTCGTCGTCGCGCAGGACGATGTGGGCCAGGTCGTCGCGGGCGAACGTGGCGACTTTGTCGCGGGCGGCGTAGATGTCGTCGGTGGCTTTGCGCAGGGCTTCGGGGTAGACCTCGAAGCTCGAACCGGCTGCGGCGTTGCCGAGGGGGTTGAAGTTGCCGCTGCTCATCGGGTCTCCCGTGCCGCATCGTCGAGCATGTTCTTGCGCCGGGTCGCGGCCGCGGATTCGGCGTTGGTGATCGCGCGCAGTACGTGCCCGGCGAGGCTGGCGCCGGTCTGCGCGGCGACTGCGTTCTGGTCGAGGTCGACCGAGACGAGGCCGCCCAGGCCGTCGACGGTGATCGTGCCGAGGTTGGCGCCGATGTCGAGGACCAGCGGCAAGCTCTCCCCGGTCTTCGCGGCGTGCTCGACGGCGGCGACGCGGGCGTCGATTTCCTTTGCGAGGTGGTAGAGCCGCTCTTCGCTGTTCACCAGCGACCACCTCCGGTCTCGGGCTCGTCGTCTGTGAGGAAGTCGAGTTCCTCGAAGCTCTCGTCGTCAGCCGGCACGGCAGCGCGCCGTGCCGGTTCGGCTGCCGGCGGCGCCGGCGTGGTGGTGGGCGACGACGGCGGGTGTTTGCCGAAGAGGGCGTTCAGGTGTGGCAGCGCCGACGCTTGGGCCGCGGCGCGGGCGTTGCGGACGGCTTCGACGATGCTCAACCCGAGCTTCTGGACGTGAGCGCCGTGCACGGCACGGTCGTCGATGCGCAGGCCGAGCAGCTTTTCCTGGCCGGTCACGGTCGCGGTGATCAGCTGGTCGGCTGAGCGCGCGGTGTGGCGTCCGGCCGCCAGCTGCGCGTCGAGCTCGGCGGCTTGCTGCTGCAGAAGCCGCAGGTCGCGGTGTGGTGCGGTCATGATGGCGCCACGACGGTGTACATGCTGTTTCCCCTACTCCAGGTTCTGCCGAAATGACAGAACGTGCCCGGCGTGCACCTTACTGCGACCGTGGCGTGGTGCAAGCGGAACCGGTAGAGAGCGGTGTAGGTCACGATGGTCGCGAATTGCCGCCAGAGGGTGGGGTGGGGTGGCGGAAGTCGGTGCGGAAGCCGGCGAGGATCTTCTTCGCCTCCGCGCTCATCCGCGCCTGCTCGGCGGGCTGGGTGAGTTGCTGAGGCAGTGGCCGCCCGCCGCCGCGACCGCTGCCGGTTTGCCGGTATCGTCGTGGCCTGGGTGAGGAGGGTGGCCTCGAACGAGTGCCGGTTCGGGTCGTCGTGGTCGAGCAGCTGGAGGAATTCGGCGCCGGCGTAGACGACCGTGCGGTGATGTCGGCGGTTGCGGCGGCAACGCCGGACAGCATCGGAATCCGCGCGACGGCGGCGACGCGGGTGGCCACTCGATCTCGTGGCCCGCACACCGCGATCACGGACACGCCTGCTTGGTCATACCGGACGCCTCGAAGAACTGGCAGCGGTGGAGATGGCTGGTCGACGAGGAACAGCCGCCTCCCGCCGGCCATCGGCTTGGTGCACAACGGGGGGAGCACGTTGTCGGACCCGGATCTTGGGCCGGGTCACAGATCGGACTTCTGCTGCTGGCCGCGAGCCGGGCGCCTCGGGAACCCGGATACCGCAACGATCGTCAGCGCTTGTCGGGAAATGCGCAGTGCATCGGCCACTTTGATGATGGCAGGAAGGGTGACGTCGAGGTCGTTGTTCTCCAAGAGGGCCAGGGTTTCCCGGGGGATTCCTGATCGGAGGGCCACGTCATCGAGGGTGAGTCCACGCGTCTTCCGTTCGGTGCAGACCCAGTTGCCGAGTGAGCGCGAGGTGGTTGTGTCGGAAATCGTGGAGGTGTCTTGCGGTGTTGTCGGGTGCAGGTCGAAGTGGATGTGGAAATCGTGCAGCGCTGCCGCGGCCATTTCGATGCGCGATACCCCGAGAACGTCAGCCAGGGCCGCGATGTCGGCGAGTGCTGTGATGGCAGTTCTGGCGTGCTCCAACTTCCGAATCCGGGACAGGGCAACGCCGGTCGCCGTCGCGAGTCGATCTTGGGCGAGGCCGCGCGCCGTGCGCAGTCGGGCGACCTGCTTTCCCAGAACCAGCTGGCCTGGCGTGAAGATCAGCGTTGCCTGGTCTTGGGCTTGCAACGGCACAGGGTGCGTTTGCGAGCCGGCGTTGTCACCGTGGTGCTCTGCAGATGGAGACGGCGCAGATAGGGGCATGGGACACGGGTATGGCTCGGCGGCGGCTGCTGTCCGTGGCGGTAGGCCGTCGTCGCGAGGTCTGTCCGAGGGTGTGCCTGCTTCAGAATCATCGTCGCCGATGAACGCCGAGCTGCCGAGTTCAGGAGAGCCGCTAGCCGGAAGCGGTGCGCGCAGCCGTAGATGTTCTGCTGCGGCGCCGACGGTGATCAGGTGCAGGTTCCGCAGCCGGGTCACGGTTTCGCGGTAGCGGCTCAGTGCATCGGAGTCGGTGATGTAGGTGCTGGCGTGATAGTGGTGGACGACTGCGGCGATCGTGGTGCTGTCGGTCTCGAAGAGAGAGAACGGGGCGATCAGACCGGGCGGGCATACCTCCGCCGGCACGATCGAAATGGTGATATTGCTGTGCCGATCCAGCTTCTGGAGGTAAGCGAGCTGGTCGTGGACCAGCTGTGGGGGGCAGGTGCTCAGTGCGGTGGTGCCGATGAAGAAGGTGTAGTGACGCTGGGGGTCGGCGATGTCTTCGCGTCGCTGGCGCAAGGCGAAGGCGTATGCCTCGGCGTGGGCGTCGGCCAGGGGGTGATTGAGCACACTGAGGTCGTGTTCCGGTGTGCGAAGCAGGTCGGGGATGAGTGTGGGAGCCCAGACTGTTGTCTGGTCGGCGAGGTGCTCGTAGTGCCAGCCGATCGCTGCGTGGTCCCGGTGATCGGTGTCGACCAGGTCTGGAATGTTTCCCTGGATGGCCAGGTTGATGACGCGCTGCGCGATGGAGTAGTCGACTTCCAGTTTTCCGAGCACGAAAGCTGCCTCGGTTGGCCCTGGGAGGCGAATACCAAGTTCCCAGTTCGATAGCAGCTGTGCGTACAAGCCGATTGATTCGGAAAGAGGTCGCAGCTTGGCGCCGCGTTGCTCGCGGTGGCTGCGGAGTTTGATGCCGACGCCGATGGCTGCGGGGCGGTAGGCGGCGGGATGTTTTTTACGGTTGGTTTCGCGGGTTGTCATGTTTTTCCGGGTCGATGTCGTAGCGGGTTTGAGGTGGTCAGCAGGTCGAGGGACTGTCCGGACGAATCCTGGCGGACTTGGGGTTGCGCCGGGTCGTGAGTGGGTGCCTGGCCGTGCTCGGGGGAGGGTGAGCACGGCCAGGCACCGGTGGTCACCCGCGATCGGGGAAGGCGGTTGCTCGACCTTGATCGCGGGCAGGTGACTGGCCACCTCGGTAGCCGGTCGATTCCGGGCAACCGGTGTCCTCGCACAGGTATCCCGTGTCTTGTGAGGACACCGGCCCCGGTTTCCTGGCCGTCCGCGGCGTCGGGGCACGGTCGGCCAGGAAGTCAGGACGTTGCCGGCCGCCACGGAGGTTCTGGCAGGTCGCGGTCGGATTCAGGTTTCTGGGTGAGGACTGCGGCGGTGAAGTTCCCGCACACCGGCGTGTCGGTGGGCGGCCCGTCGGGGAACCAGGCGAACGCGGGGCCGATGCCAGGTGGTAGCAGGTTCGTGCCGCGGATCATCGCTTCGATCTGGGCTTCGGTGGCGAGACTGCCGGTGCCGGGGCCACGGCGCTGCAGCGCAGTTTCGAATTCGAGTGCCTGGACGGCGAGGTCGGGATGCTCGGGCTGCAGCAGGTGCGTCATGGCCAGGAACGCACTGGCGGGCAGCCGGGCGAGGTGAGCCTGCACGGTCTGGGCGGTGTCGGCGCGGCTGCCGCCGTGGAAGGACATCACGCCGCCCAACAGGAGCGCCACGCGGCGGTTGTTGGGTGAGACCAGGCCGGGGGTTTTCTCGGCGGTGTTGTAGAGGGTGTCCCACATCGCCTGAGGATCCCAGGGATCGGCGTCGACGACGTGGACGCCGTCGTTCTCGTCGGCGATCGTGCGCAGGTGCGCCAGGACCAGGGGGTCGTGATCGACGTAGATCACGCTGACACGAGTGGTGCTCCGCTCGCGGTTTCGGTTGGTCGTCTCGGTGCGGCGGATGAGCGAGTGCAGGTCGTGTTCTCCAGCGATGTTGGGCAGTCCCGCGCCGGCGACGACGATGGTGCTGATGCTTTGCCGGGCAACGAGGTAGGCGGCAGCGCGTTCAAGGAACGCGTGTTCGGACCGGAATACGAATCCTGCGTCCGGTACTTGGGCTTCGAGCAGGCGCGCGGCGTGAAGTTCTCTGTTGTGGGCGAATTTGGCGCAGGGAACATCGCGGTTGTCGCTGTTTTTTGCTTCCCGGAAGGCATCGAGAAGGAAGGCGAGATTGACCCGGTCTGGATTCGTCCCGACTGGTTGCGACCACGGCTTCTCGCTGGCCGTGGTTTGGCGGATTGGGGTGGCGTGTGTTGTCCCTGGTGGCGTCATGGATGTACCGGCGCTTGGTTGGACGGCAGGATGGTGAGGGGTGCGATGCTCAGGCGGCAGTGGTCGGCAAGCCTGGTGAGGTCGTCCGGGGTCGATCCGGGAGACTGTGGGGCTTCGGTGTGGAGCGGTTGTTGTGCCCAGCGGGCTGCGGGACGGGGCGCGTCGGTCTGGGTGGCGGCCAGGACAGCGAGATCCACGCCCAGGTCGAATTCCCAGCCGATGCGGTGCTCGGCCCGTGCCAGCAGCTGCGACGGCCGCAGCTGAACGAGCAGGCCGGCGTCGCCGAGCTCGCGCAGGGACATCGAGCGGGTGGCTTTCTCCCACATGATGAGTGTTCGCGCCGCCACCTGGTTCCGAGGCCACGCGGCAAGCGCAGGGCGGGACCAGCCGCGGTCTTCCCGCTGCTGTTGTAGTTCCGCGCCCACGGCGTGGGCGAACTCGCCGGTGTCGGTGGTGGTCGTCAGGGTCATCCAAGGCTTCCTGGAGCGGGTGGATGGTGTGCGGGAAGTCGGGATCGCGAGTGGGCCAATGCCGTATCCGGACCGTGGGTGTGCGGGAGTCGAGGTAGTCGTGCAGCGGCCGCGCGCGCACGGTGGTCCACGACCAGGTCTCGGGTCTTGCGCCGTCGGTTACTGGCATGGTGGCTCCGCGGTGGTTGGAGGGTTGGTCACGTCGGCTGGCCGGTCGGTGTCTGCGGGATTCTCACTGCATTGAGGTCGTGCGCAGGTGACGGCGGCGCAGGTGTCGCGGTAGCGGGGCTGACGGGACCGAGGGGCAGAGACGGTGTCGCGCCGGGAATCCGCTGACGCGCACGCAGGTGCGAGCACCCCGGTGGATTCGAACGTGGCGTCGTCGACGCGGTGGATCCGCGGATAGTTGGTGGATGGTGACCGAAGGACCGTCGCGGTCGGCCGACTGGCTGAACACGTGATCATGCCGCGGTCCCCCATTTCCAGTGATGATTGCCCGTCGAAGCGGTGTGGTGTCGCGGTTGCGTCGTCGTGCCCGGCGCGGCTCGCTTCTTCGTTGTCGAGGGCGTCGTCGCGATCCTCGCCGAGGGGATTGATCTCGGCGATGACCGACGGCGACAGCCCGGCCGCAAGTCGGTACAGCCGCCCGGTGACCTGCGCGCAGTTTTCGGCCACCGCCTCGATGTCCGGCGCTACCGACTCCGCGCCGGCTGAGCTTCCCGCAACGTGCTCGGCGAGGCCGAGAGTGGTCCGCAGCTCACGGGTCGCTTCCGCCGCGACCGCCCGCGGGGCGTCGGCCGGCTGCTCGCGACGAGCGCAGGCGTGGATGAGGACCTGTGCTCCGGCGCCGATCAGGTCGTAGCCGAGTTTCCTGTAGACCGTACAGTCATGACGGTCACGCTCGGCATACGCGAGCCGCATCAACGCGTCGGTGTAGGCCTCGGTGATGAGGCCGAGCAGCTTGATCGGTGGCGTGCCGGGGTGATCCAGCAGTCGTTCGGAGTCTGTCATCAGTGTGTTCCGGTGACATGGTCGGCGAGGCGGCGATGTGCGCAGTTGTACGGGCAAATGCCGGTGACTGCCGGGCGGGTCCTGCTGGTGTAGATACCTTCGCGGAGTCGGCGGTGACGAGATCGACGTGTCAGATTCGCGGATCGCCTCGTGGCAGCACGATGTTGTGGTTGAGGTGTCTTGCATGGTGATGACGTTCCAGATTCGGGGATGAACAAGGTGGATGCGCCTCGACGCCCGGAGGTTGGAAGCCCGCGTTTCGGTCGAGGCGCGCAGACCGGATAGGAGGGAGGTACGTACATCGCCTGTTCGGGCTGGGATTCTTGGCGGGTTCAGGTTCGAGGGACGGGCTCGTCGGGGTCCACTGGCGGATCGGCGTTCTTGCTCGTTGCCAAGCGGGCAGAAAGGTCGCGCAGTGCACGCGTGAGGCTCTTGTACATGGGGGCGACGTGTGGCGGTGCGATCAGGCGGGGGTCGTCCCAGCCCACAAGAAACGCGGTCAACCTCGCCTGCGCGTACTTCAACGCGCGCGCTTCGTCCGATGACGCATGAACTCGCACCAGTGCGCGGCCGACGATCGTGGCGATCTCCTGCAGCTGCGTGCGTGCCTGTTCTTCGGACTCGGGATCGCGCCAGCGGACGTCCGGCAGCGATACCAGCGCCTGCCGTGCCTGGACGAAGGCGAGTTCTCGTCGCGCGCGTCGCCGCGCCCACGGCCACTTCACGGTGTCCACAGCCGCGGAGCTGAGCCGATCACCAGACGGGGCGCGCGCGGGTCGCTGGGCTCGGGAAGGTCGACGAGCTGGTGCAGGACGTCGAGGGCGTCGCCTTCGCGTTCCCAGACCTTCCCGCCAGCGCGATCCGTGCGCAGGGCGGCGGCGTCGGTCTCGCTCTTGAGGCGGAGGGCGTCGACGAAGCCGTCCACCTCCCATGCGAAGGCGCCCGTGATCTTCTCGAGGAGACCGTCGGTGTCAAACACTGGATGGAAGTCCCAGTGGCGTTTCAGCAAGGTGGTGAACGGCTCGCTGGCCGGCTCGTCCCAGAGGAACGCGAACGGGCTCGTCACGGGGATGGTCATCGGAGGCCGCGTCCAATGTTGTTGAGCTGGCCGTGGTGCGGAGAAGTGTTCCGGCTGGCGGTTGCACGCGCTCGCTTTCGGCTGGCCACCCATTGCTGGGCCAGACCAATAGCGAATGCGATGGCGAACAGGGCGGTGAAGGTGATGGGCAGCAGCGTTGCCAGGTATCCGTAGTCGACTGTCATCGTGCGCTCCTCACATTCACTCGTGTGACGCGGTCCCGGCTCGACAACCGATCGCATGCCGGATAGCCGCGTCGAATTTGCCTTTCCGGTAGCCTGGTAGCTACGGGGCGTGATGGGAACTGAATCGCCGTTCGCAACTGTTCGCAGCGGGACGGGAGATCGTGCACGAGCTGGGTGGACAACTGCGGGCGGCGCGCGAGGCCGCCGGGATCAGCCTGTCGAGGATGGCGGCGAAGACGCACTACAGCAAGACCTACATCTGGCAGCTGGAGAACGGTGAACGCACCGTCAAACCGGAACACGTCACCGCGTACTCGCGGGCGCTGAACGTGGCCGTGGACGCGCTGTACGGGCCGTCGCTGGACCCGCTGCGGCTGGCGCACGAGTGGCTGGTGTCCGACACGCCGGTGGCGGTGCACCGCGCCGCCGGCCGACGCGTCGGCGACAGTCTCGCCGATGAACTCGAGCGCCGGGTCATCGAGCTTCGTCACCTGGACGACACCGTCGGCGGAGGCGATCTGAACCCGCTGGTCCACCGCGAGCTGGCCGAGGCCGCTGACGTCGTGAACGGCGGAAGCTACACCGAGCAGGTCGGCCGGCGACTGCGCGTGGTGGTCGGCGAGCTCGCCCAGCTGGCCGGCTGGGTCGCCAGCGACGCCGGAGCGTACCTGCAGGCCGAACGCACGTACCTGGACGGCGTCTCCGCAGCTCGCGAGGCCGGAGACGATGCGTTGGCCGGGCAGCTGTTCTCGTCGCTGGCCTATCAGATGGCCAACGTGGGCGATCCGGCCGACGCCCAGCTGCTCGCCAAGAGCGCGGTGACCGGCGCCCGGCAAGCCTCGCCGGTCGTCCGGACACTCCTGCTCGAACGCCTGGCCTGGGCCAGTGCGCGATCCCGCGACCAGGAGGCCGCCCGCCGCGCGCTGGACGGGGTCGACATCGCTTTCGACCAGCAGTCCGTCGATGTTCCGGAACCCGAATGGGTGTACTGGATGTCGCGGGACGAGATCGATGTGATGGCTGGCCGGTGCCTGATCGAGCTGGGCGATCCGGCTGCCGCGGCGCCGCTGCTCACGGCTGCGATCGACCGCTACGACCGCGCACACGCCCGCGAGGTGGCGTTGTACCGCACGTGGCTGGCTGAGTCCTACGCCCGTGCCGGCGAACTGGACGCGGCGCGTGCCGCCCTTGACGAGGCGAGAGCTGCCGCCGTGGACGTCAACTCCACGAGGCTTGCGCGCCGGATGGGTGAGGTCGAACTGCTTATTCAGGGTTGATGAGTGTTCGCCGTGGTGCACCGGGATCGCCTCGTTCGTTGCTTGCGGATGCTGAGTGGCACCCGACGACCGGGACGCATCACGGTGAACGAGAAGTAGCGCCTGCGGGAGTTCGCCCGTGACCTCGAAGGCGAGAGGACGATCAACCGGCCGCCAAGGTGCCAGAACTCGACGGTAGGACGATTACTTGCCGGTAACCCGAACTGTCAGTTCGGGTAGGTAGCTGGCGAGGGGTTGGCTTAATCTGGCAGGCCGACTCGGCTGGCGAGCTGGACGGCGCCGGCTGCCTCGGTCCGTCGCCCGCGTTTCATGACGGTACGAATCAGCGAATGGGCCGCGGGCCGAAAGCTGACGTCTTCCGGTGCGTCGGTTTCGGCGGTCGTCAAGAGGGCCAGGGTTTGGGCGAACTCGCGGCGTTGTGCGTAGCCCTTCGCCTGGTCGAGCAAGAAAGCCACCCGTCGCTCGATCGAGAGCGATCGCTCATGGTCGATGTGGGCGGCCAGCCGCAAGCCCTCGACGGCCTCACCGGACTCCACCTCGATTGAGACGGCGTACATCGCCACGTTGGTCGGCCCGAAGGCGGTCCAGCAGACGTTGCGGTCGCCGACTCGCTCGGCAAGCGGCGTCGCCTGTCGGAGTCGCTCGCGGCCTGTCCAAGCATCCCCGGCCCGGACAGAGGCCACGGCAGCGAGGAGGAGAAGCGCGCCGGACATCGCCACAGCGTCGAGGTGGTCCGGACCGAGCGCGGCCTGAAGCTCGGTGAGCGCCTTCATGGCTTCGTCTTCAGCGGCCTGGGCGTGGCCATCGGCGAGCATGACCTGTATGAGGTTCCAGCGGGCGCCGGCTAGCCGGAGCGGATCGTCCGCTTGTTCCGCGGACCGCTGTGCGCGGTCGGCAGCCAGGAGGGACAGATCTACGCGGCCGATGCGCTTCGTCACGGTCCGAACGAGTCCGTACAAGTCGGCGGCCACGGACTGCGCCTGGCGCCGGTGTTTGCCCGAGGTGCTGCGGACCGTCGCGTCGGTGGTTGCGATGAGCTCTGGCAAGTCGGTGGTCAATTCGCTGTAGCGGTGACCGGACGTCTGCCAGATGCTCCAGGCCTCGCAGACTTGGCGCCCGAGGTCACTAACACGGGCTGGACCTGCCGTCGCCGGCGCAGTCATGGCGCAGTAGATCGCGTCCCCGGCAGCATTAGAGGCGCGCCGGTGCGCCGCAATTGGCTCGGCGCTCAGCAGGTCACCCAGCTTGACGCGCAGGACTTCGGCGAGCTGTGCGAGCACTGGAATCGTGGGCAGCTTCTGGCCGCGTTCGATCTGGTAGAGGTAGTCCGGCGTGATACCAGTGAGCCCGGCAACGACCGTCTTCGTCTGTCGGGCGGCCGTGCGGTAGAACCGCACCCGATCACCCACCATCCGCGCCAACTGGTCGTTCACGATCTTGTGCCGCCTCCCCGCTAGGCTTCTGACCAGCCCGAATGGTATCTCGCCGCACTCAATTCGTCACGGATGGCACACTCACGACATGACCACGCCTGATGCTGTGCCTCGGACCTTGGTGCTGTGGGACATCGACCACACGCTCATCGAGACAAGAGGCGTTGGGCGGGCGATCTACGAGCGGGCGTTTCCGGCGGCCACCGGAAAGCCGCTGGCCAGGCTGGCGACCATCGCGGGTCGGACCGAACTGGACATCATGGCCGAATCGCTGAAGGTCAACGGGCTGGAAGCGACCGACCAGGCCGTCCAGAAGCTTGCGGATGCCCTGGTGCAGGGTTACACAGACGCCCGCTCAGAACTGGCTACCACCGGACGCGCTCTGCCCGGCGCTCCGGAAACGCTCGCGCGGTTCGCTGCCAACCCTGCGATCCACCAGGCGATCCTTACGGGAAACCTGCGGGAGGTGGCACGTATCAAACTGGATGTTTTTGACCTCGCAGGCTTCCTTGACTTCGACAGCAGCGCGTTCGGAGACGATCACGCTGACCGCTCCGAGTTGGTACAGATCGCGCGTCAGCGAGCTGAGGCACGCACTGGCGCGCATTTTGACAACGAGCAGGTCGTGCTGATCGGCGACACGCCGAATGACGTCAGGGCCGCGTTGTCTGCAGGTGTGCGGGTAGTCGGTGTTGCGACCGGTAAGACAGATGAAACTGAGTTGCGCCAGGCTGGAGCCACTCGCGCGGTGTCGACTCTGGCGGACATTCCAGCTGTAGTCTTTTCGATTCTCGAAATTCCCGAGATGCCTGCAGAGTCGATCGCTATAGATCGGAAGGATCCTTGAGCTCGTCGTCGGGTGGGGTTGGCGAGAATCCAATGAGTTTAAAAGAGTCTTGCTGCGCGAGCAGGCCAATTCCTAATATTTGAAAGAATGGTGCAGTATCCTTCGTGGTAGTGCGTGGTAATTCTTGCCATAGTGAGTAGTCGTCGACGAATATTCCTTTCCTGATAGCCAAGTTCTCGTCTATGAACTTGCGCTGTAAGGGCATGAAGAAGACCCAGGACCCATGGCCGCGTCGCGCGTCTGCGAACTTTTCGCCTGGCAGTATTTCTGTCCGGTCTACAACTGTGGCAAAGGTCATCGAATCCTTCGACTCTTGCTCAACGACATAGTTTGGGACCGCAGGAATTGCCCAGAGTCGAAAGTCGTCAGGGATGGCGAATAGCTCCTGGCCGTTTTCCACTTCGGATATTTCGGCTTTTCGATGATTATCGGCAAGCCAGACGGTAACGTCGGGAGGATTTGCGACGGACACGTACTTGCTGTTAATCGAAGATTCGTCCGGGATTGTGACCAGTGGCTTGAAGTTTTTCGGGTATGCGACAAGTAGTCGGATCGATGACGTTTCGCCGCCGCCAATGTCGACCTTCGTGTCTCCTCGGTTTTCGAGGGTGAACTTGAACTTCTTCACTGCCTGATCTCGTACGCCTGACCAGCAGCCGCATGATTGAAGCGCTGAGATCGATACCGGTAAGTCACTTAACTTCGTGCGATCCACCCTGAACTGGATCGGCAGTGGCTTAGTTTCCGCACTTGGGACGAAGACCATGCTGGTCAGAAGCAAGAGGGCACCCGCCGAGCTGGCAAGATCACGTATGCCAAGTCGAGCCACGCGATTGCGTCGGGTTCGGCGCTGTGGTGCAGGCGTCGGCGGTGTTGGACGCTGAACTCGTAGGGTTACTCGATTTTTACTTCGCTTTCGACGATTCGTCATCGACGATGCCCATCCGATGTGATTTGGCGAGTTTGATTCGGCTCGCAAGAGTATATTAGCTCGCCGGTGGTACTTTCGACTGTTCCGGCAATTCTGGCTAGGCTTATGTCCGAGGGGACCTTGGTGGTCGAGTCAAAGAACACCCACCGCCAATTCTTTACCTCGTTCAAGTGAAGGGCGCCTTCCAGATTTGCGCCCCGTATGTCTACTGCGCAGAGGTTGGCTCCCGCGAAGTTGACATTCGTGAAGGTTGAATTTCGGAAGTCGCTTTCGTGAAGATCGGCGCCGCCAAAATCAACTTCTTGGACTGCTGCTCCTACTATTCGCGAGTTTGAAAGATTCTGATCGCGATGTAAGGCGTGTGTGAGGGATGTCGATTCAACCAGTAATGGGGTGCCCGGTGGAGGTGTCGCCGGAGGCGGTGAATGTTGAGCGATCATCGCGCGAAAAACTGTTGGAATTGCAGTGGTTGCAACGATGACAGTTGCTGCGGTAAGTGTCACGGCGCCGAAGCGTACCCAACTGTTGCGAACCGGAGTGACGACCAGTAGACGGGCGATGCCCAGTCCGATCCCTAGCCCGGCTACGTGGAAGTAGACGTCGACGTCCAGGACTGCTAGAAGGGCGGCGTTGTCGGCAAAAATGGCGAGGGTACCGACCGTGATTGCCGCGACAATGACTAGGCCCATCGAAGCGTCAAGCATGCGCGCGAAGAGAGGCTTTGGCTTAGCTTTGATCTTGCGACCTGCCACTCGGTTCTCCCCGGCCGTGCTCGTCGTCGTGACGAAGGAGTCGATCCTGGGCTCGTGGCCGTTACGAGTGTCTTCAAACAATTAGGCGTGCATTGAAAAATGCACTGCGCCCTGGAATTTAGAAAAAAACATACCGGCATCTCACTGGGTTGGGAACATTCGTCGTGAGGTACTCGAGATAGGCAGCCTTAAGGGGTCGAGAGATTGCTCGTGAATCATCCGGTAGTTTATGAAACCGTGACCTGTCGGCATGCTCCCAGCAGCCATCGGGGTTGCGTATCAGACGCGCGCCACGTCATCGCGCACGTTGACTGCTCGAGCCACCGCACGTAGCCGACGGAGCCGCAGGCGAGCTCAACGGCGGTCACCTTGGGCTTGTCCCACGGTGCTCTGCGACGATGTGCGCTTCGAGTTCGGCATAGCGTGCGTCCGTGGTCTTGAACGTCACGTTCCACCCCTCGCCCTCGCCCTGTGTGCCGAGGTGTCAGAAGAACGACGTCACAGGGTGAGCAGCCAATCGAGTATTCTGGATCGAGGCTGCGTCGTCAGGCAGGCGCCGCGATCAGGCATTGGCGCCGAGCCGTCTCGACGATTAGGTGGTTTGCGTGCTCAACTGCTCAATTTTCTCGAATATGTCGGCGTCTGTTTCCTTTTGCCAATCTGGCAGCTGGTCCCAGTCGGCGACATAGGCAGGTTTCGGATCAGGTATGTGCTTGTAGATCTGGCCGGTCCAGCACAGGCTGACGAACCGACTCTTCTGCTCGCGGGTAAGCTTCGTCGCCGCACCAGCGGTCACCTCGATGAAGGCGGCTACCTGCTCGTAGACGGCAGCGGCACTCTCGCGTTCCCAGTCGGGGGTTTCATTCCAAGGCGTGATGTAGCTGGGCTTGGGTTCGCCGGGGTAATGCTTAATGACGCCGGAGATCCAGGCTTCGCGGAAGATGCGGCCGTGCTCATCGGACAAGGAGAACTCCATCTGAGGCGGGAACGGCCTTGAGCCGGCTGATTTCCTGCTCAAGGTGGCGGACGTGGGTATCGGCACGAAACGGTGCCAGCTGCGGGCGTAGGGCGGCGAGCTTGCGGCCGACGTAACCGGCTGATCCGGTCTGCCGGGCGACGTCGAGTGCGGCGTTGCCGTAGGTGACGAGCTGGTGGGGGTCGCGCCGCTGTGCGCCGATCGTGGCCAAGTCCGTCAGGACGCTGCCTCGTCGACGAGGAGACAGGTCCGGGTAGAGAGCGTTGGTCAGGGTGGCCTCGGCGAGGTCCGGGCGTCCGAGTTCGACGTAGCAGGCGCCGCGCTCCTCGGCCAGGCGGGAGCCTTCGAAGCGCAGCCAGCCGCCGGTGTGCACCGGCCCATCGAGGGTCTTGACCTCCTCGGCCTTGGCGAGTGCGCGCTCGCAGGCGGTCAGGTCGCCGAGGCCGGCGTGGGTTTGCGCCTGGACAGCGGCCACCCAGTGCCGGGTGGACAGCCGCGAATTGCCGCGCCGGGCCACCGTGGCGGCGCCGGCGAGGAGTGGTGCGGCTTGTTCGAACTGGCGCTCGTAGACGCCGATGAAGGCGTGCCGGGTCATCGCGCAAGCCCATAGGTCGTAGGCGTTGGCCTCTTTGGCGGCGCTGGCGGCGAGGGCGTAGCACTGGGCGGCGTCGGTGTACTGGTCGCTGTCGAATAAGATTTCGCCGCTGAGCTGGAAGAGGTCAGCTGTTGCCGTGCACAGCTTGTGCCTTACGACAGAGGTCTGCGGGTGCTGGAGTGCGGTTTTGAGGATGCCGAGCTGGGTGCGCACGGCGGGCAGGGTCGCCTGTTTGGACGTCGCTCGGGAGAACACATGCCATAGTTGAGCGTTCAATCGCTCGTGCTGGGCCGCAGTGGCCAGATCGGTCCGGCCGGTCGCGGCGGCGTGCTCGAGGCGCTCCAGGTCGATCTGTTCGTCGAGTCCGGGGACGGCCAGCAGCGCTCCGGTCGTGGAGATCAGTCGCAGGAGCTCGCGACGGTTCATGGCGTCCACCTGTTCTGCTGGCTGCGCGGCCGCAGTCGATGGACGTTCTGCACGGCGATCGAGCGGCGGGGCACCCGGAACGTCGAACCACAGCAGCGCGGTCGGAATTCGGAGAACACGCGCCCACTGTATGAGCTTGGCGAGGTCTTGGGTCGGTGCGCCGGTCTCGATGCGGCTGAGCTGCGTCTGCGTGAGGCCGACCCAGCCGGCGACCACCGTCTGCGGCAGCGGCCGACGATGCCAGGGATTGCGCCGGTAGGCGCAGATGACCCGGCCCATGTGCCGAGCGGCCAACGCGTCGCGCAGCTCTTCGGTGTCCCAGAAGCTCGGCGGTACTTCTGGTGCGCTGACCAGGGTATTCAGCGACCTCCGACGACACGGCCCGCACAGCGACCGGGGATTGTCCTGAGCCAGGCGCGCACCACAGCGGCAATAGCGGGCGGTGCGGGAAACGCTCATCTCGCAGGACCTCGGCACAGGGCGGCTGACTGTCGGTATGACAGCGATCACTGTATGCGCTTTGTGGCGTAGTGGCTATGCATCGGACGCATACCCGTCACGCGGGTCTCGTCATGATCTTTTCCCGGGCCGTGGCTCAGGCTGGTCAGCAGGCACCCCGGCGGCCGGTTGCACCGCTGCACCAGGCGACGCCGGACGTCCCCACCGCGGCGCGGTCCCGCGTCGCCCGTGTTCGACGTGGTCCCGGCCGCCGGGGTGCCTCCCAGAGCCCACGAGGAAACGGGGACGACATATGACCACCACTCGCATTATCCGCCACACCCGGCGGCTGCCGGCGCCCGTACCGGCGGCTCGGTGCAGGCGTCGCGGGCAGCCACCACGAGCACCTGAGCCGGTCCAGCTGTACTCGATGATCACTGTGACCCCTGCAGCTGCACGGGCCCGGTGCGAGGGGCTGCAGCCAGTGCGGGCACGCGTGGCCGTGTTCACCGGCGATTCAGGCCTACCGGCTGCGCGAGGGCTTCTGATGCTCTCACGGCTTCGGTGGGACGGCGGCACTGTCCGAGCCCACGCTCAAAACCTGCCCGATCCCGACTCAGTTCCGCGCCCGCTGAAATCTGGTTCGTGCGCGTCGGTGGATCGCGCGGCCGGACGGTCGCGGTGAGCGAGTTCGTCGTCGGCTACGCAGTAGCTGTCGCGGTCACGATGGCGATCTTGACGGTCACGACGCTGCTCGGACGTGCCGCGCGGGCAAACCTCAAGCGCTTGACCTTCTCGACTCGCAGCCGTCATGCATCGTCTGCCGGCACGAAGCTGGCGACGGTAATTGCCCGGCGCATCGGTGACAAAACCAGGCCAGTCCACCGGTACCGCGCAAGGCCTGTGAGGGCGGGCCGATGAGGCGCACCTGGGGCGGGAGGGCGCGGTCACCTCCCGCGAGAATGTCCCGACCCGATGCGAGAAAGGCCGAACGTGGCGTATCCGACCATGATGCTCGACCACCCCGGATGGCTCCGCGGAACCGACGGCCGGGCACGGCGTGTCCTCCGTTCGTCCAACGCCGTCTGGTCGGTGATCTGCTCGCCTGCGCCCGAGGGCGGTCACACCGTCGACATGGTTTGCCTGACCGGCAACGCCGACCGCGCACCCATCGTGGACACGGTCGACCCGGAAAACCTGACCGGCGACCCGGCCGTGTGCGCACCGCTGCGGGCCGAGGGCCCGGTCGCGCGCGTACGGACCACAGACGTGTGGGAAGCGCTCGGCACCGCGATCACCCGACAGGTGATCAAGGCCGCGACCGCGAGGGACAACTACCGCCGATTCTGCGAGACCCACGGCCAGCGGTACGACACCCCGGCTGGCCCGGCGTGGCTGTTTCCCGCACCCGAGGTAGTCCTCAACTTGCCTGACGAGGCGTTAGATGCCCTGCGCATGAAGTTCTTCCGCGACGGTCTTCGCGCCGCAGCGCTCACCGCGGCCGGCGACTGGGCCGACATGACCGGCCAACAGCTCGTCGACGCAGTGCAAAGGGTGCGCCGGATCGGTCCATGGACAGCCGGCGCCACGGCCGCCGACGTCACCAACGACTACAGCCTCTATCCCTTCGCCGACCTCGCCGTACGCACCTGGGCGGGCAAACTCGCCCCGTCGGTCGACTGGCCGACACCCGAACCTGAGTTCGGGCGGATGTGGCAGGCGATGGCCGGCGCGCAGTTGTCCGAGTGGACGCTGCTCACCCTCGCTTGGGGAGTCCGACATGCCACAGGAGTTGCTCTCTGACCTGATCGCCGGTGCCGACCCGACACGCGAGGTCGACGCTCTGTTCGTCAACGCGCCGCTGCGCGACTATGACGAGCGCCCGCGGGTGAACGACTTCACGCTGCCGGTGCTCGGCATGGCCTACATCGCCACCTACGCCGTCGCGCAGGGATTCAACGTCGGCGTGCTCGACGCCGAGGCGCACGGGCTCGGCGTCGAACAGACTGCCCGCCTGGTGAACGCGGCCGCCCCGCGGTGGGCCGGATTCAACCTGCTGGCCCCGACCTACGAGATCAGTGCCCGGATCGTCGAGCGGCTCGACCGCGATATCAAGGTCATGCTCGGCGGCCACCAGGCGAAAGCGATGCCGGCCGAAATCCTGCTGGACCAGCGGATGAGCCGGTGCGAAGCGCTGGTGATCGGTGAGGGCGAAACGCGGGTCGCTGTCCTGCTCGACGACCACCGACGACGGAGTGAGCTGCCCGGGGTGATGTGGCTCGATCCGATCATGCACACCCCGGTCACGGGCGGGATGGGGGCGAAGCACGGGCACTACCTCGCCCCCGACATCAACGGCTTGCCGTTCGTCGACCGCGGCTATCTGGCGCAGGACCCGCACCGCGACGGTGGCCGGCTCGAGGCGAACATGGTCGGCGCTCGCGGCTGCCCCTACGACTGTTCGTTCTGCGGCGCCGCGGTGTCAGCGAACCCCGATATCACCATCCGCACACGGGAGCCGCACAACATCCTCAACGAGATGGACGAGCTTCGCGGCGCGGGCGTGAGCGCGTTCCGGTTCGTCGACGACCTGTTCCTCGGCGTCCCGCGCGTCATCACCACGATGATGACCGCGTTCACCGCCGAGCAGGTTGGCGACTGGGCGCGGTGGGACGCCACCGGGCGAATCAACGTGCTGAACCGCACGAGCGACGACGTGCTCGACACCCTCGTCGCGAACGGGCTGCGCGAGGTCGCGCTCGGCGTCGAGTCCGGCAACGCGCGGATGCTCGCGCGGATCGACAAGCGCATTACCCCCGAGATGGCGCGGTCGGTGGTGCGCCGGCTCACCGAGCGGGGCATCAACGTGAAGGGATACTTCATCGTCGGGTTTCCGACCGAGACCTGCGCCGAGATCGACGACACCGTCCGGCTCGTACACGACCTGTGGGACATCACCGACCGTTTGCCCGGCCGGTTCCGTGCGTCGGCCTTCGAGTACCGCCCGTACCCGGGTACCCCCGACTGGGGTGAGCTGATGAGGTCGGGCAAGTACACCGCCGAGCAGCTGCTCAACTACAGCGCCGTAGACCTTACCTCCGGCGGTGTCGACGAGTCGATGCGCGAGCGCGACGAGTTCAACTTTTCCGTCAACATCCAGTTGAGCGAGGCACCCATCGATTACGTCCGGCGCAGCCTGGTCACGGTGACCCGCGCGCAGTTCGACCGGAAGGCGGCCGCGTGAAGCGATCGAGCCGCGGGGCGTTCGTGACCATCGACGGCCCGGCCGGCGTCGGTAAAACCACGACAACCCGCCTGCCGCGCGAGTACCTGAGCCAGCGCGGATACCAGGTGCACGCCACGGCGCAGCCGTCGCAAGGCGTGCTCGGTGACGCCGCTCGGCACCACACCGACACCTACCGCGGACACACGCTCGCCTGCCTGGTCGCCGCCGACCGGTATAACCACCTCGAGCAGGAGGTGCGGCCGCACCTGGCCGCGGGGGCCATCGTCGTGTGCGATCGCTACGTCGCCTCGTCCTACGTGCTGCAATGCATGGACGGCGTACCGCTGCCGTTCGTCGAGGCGATCAACGCCGCGGCCGACGTGCCCGACCTGGCCGTCATCTTGCAGGCGCCACCAGAGGTGACGGCGGCACGGGTCGCCGGTCGCGGTGCACACGACCGTTTCCACACCGGCGCGGAGAGCAGTCGGCGCGAGTGCGAGCTGTACGAGCAGGCCGCGGTACGGCTCGCGCGGTGGCGGTATCCCGTGGTCGAGGTGGACACCGCCGGCGCTTCACCGGTGGAGGTTGCTACGTACCTCGTGGGCCGAATCGCCGAGCGGGTAGAGGGTCCCGGCGCCGAGGTGGTCACGGCGTAGCCTGCCTGCGAGCCCGCCGGCGCGGGCGGGCTCGCAGGTTCAGCGCCCGCCACCCGTGAGGATCTTCGCCGGATGTCCGACGGCCAGCACACGATCATTGACGTGCACGTTCTGCTCGTTCGCGGCGCCGAGCTGCTGCTCACGCAGCGGCGCGGCACCTACGGCGGGGGCATGTGGCACCTTCCATCCGGCAAGCTCGACGCCAACGAGTCCCTGCCGGCTGGCGCGGCGCGCGAAGCCGCCGAAGAGGTCGGCGTGCACATCGATCCGGCCGACCTGCGGCACGCGCACACCGTGCACGTCACGGGGTCCGGTCCGGTGCCGCGGCTCGGCGTGTTCTTCGAGGCTCGTCGCTGGTCCGGGGAGCCGTACAACCGCGAGCCCGACAAGTGCTCGGCCGTCGAATGGTTCCCGCTCGACAACCTGCCCGACGACGTGATCCCGTACCCGCTCGCCGGTATCCGCGGCTACCTCGACGGTGTCCCGTTCGGCCTGCTCGGCTGGTCCGAACAACCGCGTTCGGTGACGGTCTGACGGCGGCCGATCATCCGGTCCCGGACCGAGCAGCACGCCGGTGACGGCGTGGCGGCGACAAGCAGGTCGTCTGCCCGGCTTCGGCGGCGTCCGGATCGGCGACATTGTCGAGATCGGCAACCACGCCGACGTCTTCGGCGCCCAGGTCGACGACGACATCCATGATCAGCCCACAAGCCGTCCTCGCCGATGACCGCATACCCCGGGCCAACCCGGCGCGCGCGGTCGGCTGGGTTGGCCGCTGCGCGGACACCTTGGACGACCGGCACGGTGCCCGCGGTGCGACCGTACCTACGAACTGGCCGCTGACCTGCTGACCGAGATCCAGACCGACTGATGACCCGACGCCGTCACGAGCAGCCGCGGCGGGGTAAGTAGCGTCACTGCGCATGACCCAGAAATGGCTGCGACCCGCCGAGTACTACGCGACGCTGCCCAAGCAGATCGCCAGTGCCGGCGTGATCTTCCGCGACGCCGAGGGCCGTATTCTGCTCGTCGAGCCCAACTACGGCGCCGAGACCTGGGAGATCCCCGGTGGCGGACTGGACGAGGGAGAGTCCCCGCGGGCGGGCGCGCGCCGCGAAATCAAGGAGGAACTTGGATTCGACCTGCTCCCCGGCCGGCTACTGGTCGTGGACTGGGTCCCGCCGCAACCGGACGGCCGCCCCGCTCTGTCCAACAACCTGTTCGACGGCGGCATCCTGAGCGAGGACCAAATCGCGTCACTACGGCTGGCCGACCGCGAGTTGAAGCGCTCAAAGTTCGCTACTCGCGCTGAAGCCGCGGGAATGCTCCGGCCACACATGGCGCGCCGCGTCGCTGTGTGCCTTGATGTCGTGGATACTGGCCGGACCGCATACCTTGAGAACGGGTTTGATCCGCTCGGGCCAGGTGACGTCTCCTAGCCGAGCGGCCAAGCGCACCGTCAGGCGCTTGGTCGCCCGATCGATTCGGGTGTCGCGGCGGCTGACATGTCGACAGCGGTGCGATGCTGGGGCGATGTTGGCTACCGTCGATGTTCGCCGAACCCCGGGTGGACTTCAGTTGACGATGATCGCGCCTGGTGCTCCGGGTGCGTGGATGACGCGGCTGCGCTACGACCAGGCAGAGGAGCTGTCGACCGCGCTGAGGACGGATTCTCCTACGTTCTTCGGGGGCACCGTCGCGGCCGGACTGGCCTACATCCCACACTATCCCGAGGCCGAAGACGGTGTGCTCGCTCGGATCGAGGGCGAAATTACCGACGATCTCCGCAACGCCACGTATTTAGTCCGCACCGACCTCCAGGCGATGCGCGGTATCGGCGATGCACTGCGAGCGCACATGCCCGATCGGCTTGAGCCGATTCCCTCAGATCCGGCGGCGCCATGGACGCCGACTCCATTGAACTGATCAGGAGCGGCTGGGAGTGTCGTCGGCGCCCGCTACCACGACCTGTCACTGAATGACGCCCTGCACGCGTCCCAAGCCCAGGGCTGCATCGGCCGGGTGATCGGTCTGCGAGATCCGGATCGGGTCCGCGACTGCGTCTTCGACTTCGTCTCGCGGCAGTGGATGTGGAAAATTCGCGCCCGCCGCTGGGTTTGGCTGGGCGGACGCGACCGACGCGCTCCGATACCTGGACGACCTGACTAGGGAAGATCACATCTTTTGGAGTCGTAGGATATGCGCATCTGTGCAGAATATGAAATGTTGGTATTCTTTCCGTCGATTAAGGTCAAGGTGAAAAGCTCGGCATCCAAAGGGATTTGGCCAATGAAAGCTATGATTCCAGACCTGCTCTGTTCGTTGGGTATTAGCGCAGGCCAATCGCTAAGCATCGGGTAGAATGTTTTGCCACTTTCCGTGGATAGCTGGGCTTGATTGGCGGGAAGGTTAAGGGTTCCGCGCAGTGCGGATACGGCGACACTGATCTTTGTGTAGTGCTCAGTTAGTTCTACGGAGTTGATCTTTATGTCTGCATCTGATCCGAGGTCCCCTGGCGATTTGTCCAAGGTTTGAACTAGGTATCTGCACCCGTGCTCGTCGCTGGCGGGCGGAAGAAGATTTGGGGACGGATTGCTCGCCTCTGGCATGTTGCCGCCTCCGCCGTCTGCGGCGAGGGTGACTATGACGGAAATTGTCATAAGGCTAACCGTGACCACTGTCATCGACAGCAAAGTTTTCCTGTTGAGCGGCTTCCTCCAGTTGCTGATGAGCGATTTTATTCCGAGCGCGCCTGCCAATGTTGCTAGTACTGCGACAATCAACTTGAATGGACTTGTGAGTAGTACTACTACTGCTGAAACGTCCGCAATTATACCGAACAGAGGCCACGGGTCGTTGGCGAACTTTCGCGACGAATCTGTCTCGACTGCTGGCTCGCGACCAGCATCCACACCGTCTGACACCTGCACCTCCGGACCTGCCTACGGGCTAAGTCGCGTCGTCAGGGCCTTGTGTTACGTCTCTGTGCCCGCCTCGTTTGCGGACTGACAAATTAAGACTGGAGTGATTCATGCCAGGTGTTGCGGCAATCGCCAACACTTACAATGTCTCAAGCTCCGTGGGCGAGCTGTTCGCCCTGACCCTGGCCGACACTCCGTTCCTGCCCGCGATCGGCGGGCTGACCGGCGGCAAGCGTGCCAACGCCGTCGTGCCGAGGCACAGGGTTCACCGGAGCTGCACGCGGTCGTCTGGGCGGCTGCCGTGCCGGCCGGGTTACGGGATTGGTGGCGCTGCCCGCACCCGTAGTGGTCTCGGTGGATCCGCGACCGGGGTGGGTCTGCTCGGAGATCCGGCGCCGTTCGGGGAAGGCGGCAACGGCCCACGACGGGGATGGGGCCGTGGGCCGGTGCCCGGTATTCCGGCGGAGTCGGTCAGCCGGTGGTCTGCGGGACGATCATGCGGCTGGCGTCGATGGCGGACGGGATGATGCCGAGGTTGAGCAGCGTGTCCGGCACCCGCTGGAGACGTCGGGCATCGAGATTCGCACCGTAACCTGGCAGCTCCATGAGGGCCGCGGTGGTCTCGGTGACCTTGGCGTACTTCACGACCAAGCGTTCGACGAGACCACGGTCGTTGAGGGCGGCGCGAGTGCCCTTGGCGATCGCCCGCTGGAAGGCGGCGATCGTCTTGGGGTTGGCCTGCGCCCACTTCGCGGTGGTGGCGTAGCCGGTGAGCTGGAAGTCCTGGGTGGAGCCGCTGCCGACGTCGACGATCGAGATGGCGCCGACCTGCTGGGCCGCGTCGGTGACGAGCGGCTCCGGCACATACGCGGCGTCGACCCGGCCCAGCTGCAGCGCGTCGGCCATGTTCGGTAGCGGCACCGGGACCCACTCGACCTTGGACCTGTCGAGGCCGCGGTCGCGCATCACCGACTGCGTCAGGACGTCCGAGGCGGCGTTCTTGCTGGTGATCCCGATCTTCTTGCCGGGCAAATCTTCGACGTGCTTCACCGGCGAGGTCGGGACGGTGACGATCTTGTTGCTCTTCGGCGTGGCCGTGGTGGCGTCGGCAACGAGCCGGAAGTCGGCGACGCCTTCGCTCTGGGCCTTGAACAACAGCGTCCAGGTGGTCAAGGCGAGCTGAGCCCCACCAGCGACGACCTTCGTCATCGTCTTGTCGCCGGAGTCCGCGACATCGATCTTGACGTTGAGGCCTTCGGCGGCGAATTGGCCGCCGTTCTGGGCGGCCCACAGTGGCACCAAGTCGACCGAGCTGATGATCGACACCGTGAGCCCGGAAGTCTCCAGCTGGCTGCCCGCGACGGCGGCGGGCTTGTCCCCGCCGAGGGCGCTGCAGCTGGAGGTCAGGGCCAGTGCGGCCGCGAGGGCCGTGGTGACGGCGGTGCGTGTCGCGTTGCGCACGCGTGTGCTCCTTCGAGGGTGGTGGGGAGGGGACGAACGGGGTGTTCAGGAGGGGCTGCGCAGCAGGCTGCGGAAGCCCTCGTGGAAGGCGTCGTCGGTGACGACGAGCAGGCGGGTGCGGGTGTGGACGAGCCAGTCCCCGGCGCCGAGCGTCAGGTCGGGCTCGGGCTGTCGGGGCTGGCGGATGGTCGCGGTCTCGCCGTGGACGGCGATCGCGGTTCCGGCGCTGAGCACCGCTTGAGCGGCGAGCTGCTCGACCCAGCCGCGGATGACGTCGTTCAACATCTCCGGACCGGCGTTGCGGACGACCTCGACCACCTGCCCGGCCTTGAGATCGTGGGTGTCGTCCGCGCGGACGACCCGGTAGAGATCGATTGCGGGCATCAGCGAACCTCCGGTGAGGTCGGGGCGGCGCGGACGTCGCCGATGGTGGTTCCGGTGACGGCCTGGCCGACGAGGGCGACGACGAGCGCGAACAGGGGCCAGGTCCAGGTACTGGTGGCGGTTCGAGCAGGCCGATGCCGAGGGCCAGGACGCCGGCGAGGGTGTAGCCGAGGCCCTGGACGACCGACGACAGCGCGGCGGTGGTGTCCGGGTCGCCCGCGGTGCGGCGGCCCAGGTCAATTAGGGCGAGTGCGAGGGCGCCGAGGCCGATGCCAAGCAGTCCGGTCCAGAGCCAGGTGACGGTAGCGGGGCTGATCAGCAGGCCGGTGACGCCGGCGATGCTGGATCCCGCGAGCGTGACCGCGAGCGGAGTGTGCGGGACGCGGCGGGCGAGATACGGGACCGCAACGGAGACCGGGACGCCCAGCACCATGACCGCGGCGAAGTGGTACCCGGCCTCGGCTTGGGTGAGGCCGGCGGTGTGCAGGATCGCCGGCAATCGGCCCATCAGCAGGAACGTCACCGCCGATAAAAGTCCGAAGTGGACGGTCACGGTGGCGATGGTGCCGCGCGGGGTTAGCGTCCTCGGGCTGACGCGCACCGCCGGGGCGGCCCCGGCCGTAGTAGTCAGGTGGCGGCCGCTGCCCTGCCAGACGAGGAGACCGACCGCGGCGAGCAGTGCCCAGCAGCCGAGCCCGAGCTGCCACGCCACCCCGGTCGGTGTGAGCAGTGCGCCGATCGCGGATCCGGCGCCGAGGCAGGCGGTGTAGCAGGCCGCAGAGCCGGGGGTTGCGGTGCGGACGATGACCGGCAGCAGCGCGCCGAGGACCGCGATCGCGAGGCATGCTGCGGTGGTGCCGACGAGGATCGTCACGTCGCCGGGCAACGTCCGGGCGATCAGCGAGACGCCGAGGACGCCGAGGGAACAGGCGACGACGCCGCGGATCCCGAACCGGGCCCGTAGCCGCCACGCGGTCCAGGAGCCGACCGCGAAACGCCAGGTCGGCAGCGCGACCAGCACGGCGGCCACAGTTGGCGGCAGGCCGGCCGTGGCCTCGAGGTGGGTGAGCAGCGCTCCCATGCTGGTGACGGCGGGCCGCAGGTTGAGCGCGAGGACCGCGACCGTGAGGCCGGCGGCGACCGGGCTGAAGACCGTGGCGCGGGAGACGTGGGCGGTGGTCACGCCACACCGCCGGAGCCGGCCGCCAGGATGCCGGCCAGCCGCGTGCGGGCGGGGCACGGCAGGGGCCTGGCGCACTCGCGGCACCAGCCGCCCATCGGCGAGTGTGCGTTCCACTCGGCGGAGAGGGCGTCGATGAGGGTTTGCAGGGCGCGGGGACCTTCGACAAGGAGGTCGACGAGGTCGCGTCCGTTGAGGACCGCGACAACGCGACCGTCACCCACGAGACGGACACCGGGTCGCAACTCGATATCGGCGTGCGTGGAGTCCGTGGCCACGGCCAGTGGGCCGCGGCGCTCGGCCCGGGCGCTGAGGTCGCGCCAGTGACTCAGCAACGCGAGCGCGGTTGCAGATGGGGAAGGCGCCACCTCATCGAATGTAGGTTATCTTCGACATTTTGTGCAAGATATTCGACAAAGTCGGGGATGATCGTCCGCCCCGGTAAGGTCCTCGGGCGATGAACCAGCGCGACGACGGCCCGCCCGATCACAAGCTAGAGCAGCACCTCGCGGCGACGGGCTTGCGTCTGCGAGCCGCCCGCCGACGGGCGGATCTGACCCAGATCGAGCTCGCCGCACTCAGCGGCGTGGATCGAGGCAACATCAGCAGGGCGGAACACGGCGGCAACATCTCCCTGGAAACCCTGTGGCGCCTCGCCATCGCGCTGAACATGCACGCCGCTGATCTGGTGGATGACCGCCTGCCCGGCAACCGCTAGCTCGGCTGGTCGCCGACGGGGTGCAGCGTGGTCGGATGGTCCGTCAGCCGGCCCGGCGCAGCCTCGGGCAACGGGCTCGTCCTACGGTGGGCGAGTCCGCGAACAAAGAGACGGCGTTCGCCGCGGATTCCGGCCACGCGCACCTGCGCGTCAACGCCGTGACCCCCGGCTACATCGCCACGGACCTCAACGGGCATTGCGGACCCAGCACCGCCGAGCAGGGCGCGAAAGTGGTCCTCGACCTCGTTGCCCGCGGCGCGGCCGCGACGACCGGCGCCTTCCTCGACGAGGACGGACCGGTGCTGTGGTGAACCACCGCGTGCTGAGTCGGCCATCCCGATCGACTACCGCGAAGCCGACCCAGTCGAGGTCGCGCTGGAGCACACCGGCGGCAAGGGCGTCAACGCCGTACTCGACCTCGTCGGCGGCGGGAAGAATTTCGTCACGAGCTGCACGGCGCCCCGAGCGTTCGGCTGGATCACCACAGTTGCGCCGCCGAAGGGCGAACTGAGCCCGTTGTGTCGGCGCACCATCAGCTGCACGGGATCATGCTCACCTGGGAGCGCCGTCGCCTGGAGAAGTCTACGGATGGCGCCAGGGCCGTCACCCGATCAGGCAAGAGGCACGTCAGCTCCGCTGATCCAGGTCTCGGGCCAGCATGGTCCTGCGCGCCGGCCCTCGGCTTGCCCCACCTTCGCTCCCGGCCATGTGGGCCACGATCCGGGCGACCGAGGTGTCCAGCGACGAGGAGCTGGTGATGATCTGCTCGTCGGGCATGCCCAGCCGCCCGCTGGTGGCGTACCAGCCGCGCATGTCCTCGGGAGTGAACTCGCTGGCCTGCGGGCGCGTGGTGTGTCGGCGCACGGTTTCGGCGAACGGTACGTCGAAGTAGAAGAAGGTAGTGCGGCCGCGGTGGTCGGCGGCCAGCTGGTGCAGCATTGGCCCGTACCGGGCGGCGCTGAGGATGCCCTCGAGGATGACGTGGTAGCCGGCGTCGAGGCTGAACCGGCAGACCGTCGCGATCAGCGCGATGTTCAGCCCGCCGGGCACGTCGTGCTCGCGTAGGACGACCCTGCGTAGGAGGTCCTGCTGGACCAGGGCGACGCCGCGGCCGAGCCGGGCGCGGACGGCCGTGGCGACCGTGCTCTTGCCGGCACCGGACGGGCCTCGAAGCACGACTAGCCGGGTTTGCGGTGAGCCCGTCGGTCCGCTCGGCGGCTGCCGTGGCGTAACTGGGGGCGGCTTCGCGGCGCCGTAACCTCCGACTGGCTCGGCGCCAAGGGGCGCGCCACGCGATTCACCGCTGTCCGTAACCATAAACGTCACAAATACCGGATAGGTGCTGCGACGCTGGAAGCAACCGTCGCAGCAGGCTGTCGCCAATGAACCCTATGCGCATGGCTTACCGTGAATCGTGGCTGTCGCCGCTCGAGATAGTACGATCCAATGACAGCAAGTGCTGGACGACGCGGGCGCCGCTGTTTGTCACCAGCCGCCGGAAGTCGCTGCAGTGGGGCCTGCGGAAATTCGATTCTGTCAGGCAGGATGCTCCGGCGCCGAGATGGCGGTGAGCTAGATGAATTGCACGGCCGCCGCGGTTCCGAATAGGCTGAACTGCAGCCGGTCGTCGTGGCCCAAGGTGTCGAACACGGCTTGGGTGTCGAGCTGTTCGACCCAGCCGCGGATGACTCGAGCGCGGTGGGGCCGGTGTTGCGGGTGGCTTCAACCATCTGCCCGGCCTGGAGTTCGCTGTCCGCACGGAAGGTCCAGTAGATATCGATCTCGCTCATCAGACGACCACCGGCGAGACTGGGGCGGCGCGGACGTCGCCGATGGCGGTTCCGGTGATGGCCTGGCCGACGGTGAACGAACAGAGGTCAGGTCCAGTTGCCGGATGTAATTGTGCCGCGGGGGGTGAGGCTTAGCAGACCGACGCGTGCCGCTCGTGCTGAACCGGATGGGGTGAAGTGGCGGCTGCTGCTGATCTAGATGACGAGCAGCGGCGGCGGCGATGGCCCAGCTGCCTGTAGCCCTCTAGCGGGGCTACGGCTCGGTCGGAGCGGGTGGCGGATCAGCCAGGCGCCGGGCCCGCTGCCGAACTTCGCGAATTCGTCGCTGACCGTCGTTGCCGCTGGCGCCTGCGCGGTCGAGCCGAACGACGCCGGTGAAGGTCGTGTCCCGAAACTCGGCGTCGCGCTCGAAGATTGCCCCGCCGAACTCAGCGTCGGTGAAGTTCGCGTTCCCGAACTCAGCGTCGCCGACGAAGATCGCGTCCCTGAACTCAGCGATGCCCGTGAAGGTCACCCGGTTGAACATGGCGACACCCATGAAGGTCACGTCGTCGAACGAGGCGACGTCCTCAAAGGTCGCCCCAACGAACGAGGCGTCACTGAAGGTCGCGCCGTCGAACTGGGCGCCGAACTCGAAGGTCGCGCCGCCGAACTGGGCGTCGCCGATGAAGGTCGCGTCGCGGAACCAGCCGAAGCTAGTGAAGGTCGCGCCGAGCCCGGAGAAGTTGGGAGAGGGCATGTCGCCGAACCGGGCGTCGCCGAGAAAGGTCGCATGATCGAACCAGGCGATGCTGGTGAAGGTCGTGCGGACGAAGCTGGTGTCGCAGGTGAAGGTCGCGCATTTGAATTTGGGCGACGCCGGCGAAGGTCGTGTTCTGGAAGTCGGCGTCGCCGGTGAAGGTCGTGTTCTCGAAGTAGGCGTCGCCGGTGAAGGTCGTGCCGGCGAACCGGGCGACGCGCTCGAACATCACGCCGCCGAACCGGGCGACGCGCTCGAAGGTCGCGCCGCCGAACTGGGCGTCGCCGATGAAGGTCGCACCGATGAATCCGGCCGTGCGGACGTGGCACTCCTGCAAGGAGAAGTCGATCAGGTGAGCGTTGGTGAGGTCGAGGTCGATATCGTTCCAGAACGTCCGCCGGACACTGGGCTGGAGGTGCTCGCGCAGGATGCGCTGGGCGGCGAGCCGGACTTCCCGCTCCTGCACCCGCCCTTGGTGTTCTTCGAGCTGGGTGTCGACTGCAGCCGGCGGCTGAGTGTCGGGTGGGGTGAACGGCATCCGCAGGTAGGCGCAGATGACGTTGACGATGCTCTGCCGCTGTCTGGGGTTGTTGTGGGCCAGCCGCTCCAGCGCGTACAGCCCTGCCAGCCGGACTGGGGCTTGGTCGGAGCCGAGCTGGTCGGCGGCCTTTGTGTACAACTCGGTGACGTTCTTCTCCGTCGCGTCGCTTTCGTTGTGTTGCTGGCGCCGCACCGCCAGCAACAGGGCGAAGACGCCGGTGGTGCCCGCACCGATCCCGAGCCCGGTCTTGATCGCCTCGACTCTCGCCGCGGCCTTCTTGTCGGCATCGCCGGCCTGGTTGGCCTCGCCGAGCAACCAGCTGGTCGCCGCCCACCCCACCGCGGCCACCACGATCGCGGCGGCGACTACAACCCACCAGCTCATCACCGCCGCCCGGGGCCGCGGCGCCCGCTCCCCTCGCCGCCGCGCCACCGCAACCGCAAAGCCGCCTGCCGCGACGGAGAACAGGGCCAACGGCAACGCCAGCGGGCGTGCCCACCGGCCCAGTGCAGGCCAGTCCACCCACCCGAACAGCACAACTATCCCGGCCAGCAACGTCACCCCGCTGAGAGCCAGCACCCCACGCGCAGGTGCCCAGCCCCGGTAGAGCCGCGAGGGCAAGAACCGGCTGCGGAGCAGCTTCCAGGTCATCACCGAAGTTCAATCGCCCGCAGGCGCGTGGTCATTGCGCGACCGGTGTCGTGGCCGGGTCGGCGGCGGAGCCATCCGCGGTGACGAGTTCGGAAAGGTCGGCGGGGACGACGCGGTTGCGGCCGGTCTTTTTCGCGTGCAGCAGGGCCCGGTCGGCGGCGAGGAGGAGTTCGTCGGCGGTGTTGCCGGTTTGGGGGAAGGAGGCGACGCCCATGGAGGTGGTTACTCCGCGCAGGGTGTGGTGTTTGCCGTCGCTGGTGGCGGTCAGGGTGATCGGTGTGCCGGCGAGCCGGGAACGGATGCGTTCGGCGACATCGAGGAGCTGTTGTTGCCCGAGGTCGGGCAGCATGACCGCCAGTTCATCGCCGCCCCAGCGGGCCACCAAATCCCAGGAGCGAACCTCGGCCTGCACGAGGTCGGCGATGACCTGGATGGCCTGGTCCCCGGCCGGGTGGCCGTAGATGTCGTTGATCTCCTTGAACCGGTCCAGGTCCAGGAACAGCACACCGACTGAGGTGCCGGCGAGCTTGGCGCGGCGCAGCGCGGCCGTGAGGGCGTCGGACCAGTAGACGGCGGCGGCCAGTCCAGTTTTCTGGTCGGTGCGGGCTTGGCGCATGTACTGGGGCAGCAGCAGGTCGCGATGCACGCACAGCACGGCCAGCATGGGTGCGGGCAGCACCCACGGGGAGTGCACCAGCACCACCGCCATGGTCACCCCGAGACCGAGCGCGGCCGCGACGACCAGCTGGTCGGCGGGGTGCCCGAGGGCGGCTTTGGCGCTGATGCGCTCGTCGGAGGACAGCAGGATCGCCAACACGACGAGGGCGTAGTTGGTCAGCCACCAGGCCGCGGCCGCGGCGACCACCATGAGCAGCGTCCAGGCGCTGGTCGGCAGGCGCGGTGCGGTGATGAGGCCGCCGGCGTGCAGGACGGCTTCGGCGGTGGCAGAGGCGATCACGAAGGTGCTCGCCGAGTAGACCTTGCGCACGGCGACTGCCGGGCCGTAGACCCGCAGCCAGCAGTACAGGTAGGAGATGACAGTCAGGGCGATAACCAGTGGCAACGGCACCAGCAGCACTGCGGCGAAGACCCACAGCGACTTCAGGTTGGTGTAGGGCGAGTGTTTGGGAGCCTGCTCCCGGCGTCGCTCGATGGTGCGCGCGGCTTCCAGGTGCACGATCGACGCGGCCGTCAGGACGGCGAACCAGATCATCTCGCTTCGGCTGATCGTGGCGCCGGCCGAGGACAGGGCGGTGATCGCGATGGCTACAGCGTTCACCGCGAGGACGACGTGGATCGCTGGTCGCGGCAGTGACCACAACCGCCACCGGCTGGGTATCCACCCGCTACACGCAGCCTTCATGCTGTATCCGTCCCTCCCCGGTCGTACACAACTGTCCACGGTAACCGCCGTGTCACCGACTGTCGATAGTCGCTGCAGGTCAGGCGGCTGGGGATACACCGACAGGAGGCACACGATGAGCAACGCACGCGGCAACGAATGGACCCGGCTCCCGGGCAACGAGTGGACCCGTTTCCTCGGTAACGAGTGGAGCGCGGCCGCGTACGGCAACGAGTGGTCCCGCCACGGTAACGAGTGGCAGCGTGGCAACGAATGGGGCCGCTGACCGCCCAGTCGACACACGGATGCGGTGGTCCAGCCGGCTACTCGGCGGGCGCGGCGCGGCGCGCGCGGTTCCACGCAGCGCCCGCCAGCCCGGCGGCCACCACGCCGAGCCCGCCGGCACCGGCCAGCGCCGCGGACGGGGCCACGACGGTCGCTGCCAGGCCGGCCAGGGCGATCCCCACGCCTTGGCTGGTCATCAGCACGGTCGCGGCCAGCCCGTAGGCCTGCGCGCGGTGCTGGTCGGGCACGGTGAGGGTGAACTCGGCCGAGGCCGGCAAGTGGTACGCGCTGGCCACTCCGGACAGCAGCCACAGCACGACCGTGACCATCAGCCCCGGCCGGGCCAGGCACAGCACCAGCGGAACGCATGCCGTGATCGCCAGCGGCCCCAGTAGCTGCGACCGCAGCTGCGGCCGGAGCCGGCTGATCAGCGCCATCCCGAGGACCGCTCCGGCCGGGCTCGCCGCCAGCAGCACCCCGACCGCGTCGGCTGACCCGCCGATCTGGGCCGCGTACGGGGCGGCCAGGCCCTCCACCGTCACGTAGAACCCAGCGACCGCGGCCAGCGCGACCAGCGCCCGCAGCCGCGGTGTGCGCGCCACCAGCCGTGACCCTGCCACCAGATCCCGTCGCCAGCGGACCAGCCCGCCGGCCCCGACCACTGCGCCGGTCCGCGCGGCGTTCGGTGCGGGCCGCTCGCGCACCCCGAGACGGATTACGGCGGCCGAGACGAGGAAACTCGCGGCGTCGGCCAGCAACGCCGTCGCCGGGCCCGCGCCCGCGACCAGCGTGCCGCCGGTGGCGAACCCGACCACCTGCGCCAGCTGCACGATCGTGTCGAGCACGCCCTTGCCCAGCACGTACTGCTCGCCCGGCAGTGCCACGGCCGCGGTCGCCGCCCGCGCGGCGTTGCCCGGCGCCCCCGCCGCCTGCACCACCACCAGCAGCGCCGCCACGAGCGGCAGCGCCAGCCCCGGGATCGCCATCAGCGCGACCAGCGCGGCGCGCACCAGGTCGGCGGTGATCATGACCTGCCGTCGCGGCCAGCGATCCGCCAGCCCGGACAGCAACGGCCCGGCCAGCACCGACGGCAGGTAGGTCAGCGCGTAGGTCGCGGCAGTCCATCCGGCCGACCCGGTCCGATCGAACACCAGCAGCGACACAGCCACACGCGCGAACTGATCACCGGCAACGGACACGATCATGCTGGAAAAGAGCGCGCGGAACTCGCCAACCTGGAAGACTTGCCGGTAAGTCACGGACATGCGCTCAATTGTGGTCAACGTGTCCAGGGCGGGGGTGGCGCGCCGGTCGATGAATTGCGGCAGTGCGGGCAAGCTCAGGAGGGAAGTTGGGCGAGTCCGGCGATGACGAGATCGTGTTCCGGCCCGCCAGGGGCGTCGTCATCGGGGTGCCAGCGATTGGCCACCGTGATCCCCGGTGGGATGAGGTGCAGGCCACCGAGCCAGCCGGTGATGGTACCGCGGCCGCGGGCGACAAGCGGGCTGGCGCTGTCTTGATAGGTGTCAATGCAGGCGCGGACTTGGTCGCGCAGGTCTGCGGGGGCGGTTTCGTCGGTGAGGTGAGATAGCGCGAGGCAGCCGGCCCTGTCCCCGCGCCGGCGATCCTGCTCAGCCTGCCGGGCAGCACCGTCCACGACGACGTCCTGCTGGACACCCTCACCGCACGGGCGGCCGACAGCGGCCTCGCCCCCGGACGGCTGCAGCTGGCCATCCCCGCTCACGCCCTCACCGGCGAACCCACGGTGCTGCGGCGGCTGCGCGAAATCCCGGCCGGCCACCACGGCATCCACCTGGCGCTCACTGACGTCCTGGACGACCACGTCCCAATCCAGGCGTTCACCACCGTGCCGTGGACGACGATCAGCCTCAACGCCGCCACGGTCACCGCCCTCACCAGCACCCCGGCCGGCGCCACGCCACTGGTCGCCGCCCTGGCCACCATCCACGCCTTCGGAGCCAGCACGCTGACCGACGACACCCGACAACACACCCGCGGTTTCGATCTCTACCAGGAACCAACTGCCGTGTCCGCGACACGAATTCACGCTCTCATCGGCGAGCGGGGGACACCGTAGTGGGCTGAGAAGTCCCCGCAGGTGCTGGACGAGGGACCGGTGCCGGGCAAGAGGGGAAGAACGCCGGAACCACGGCGGTTACCGAAGCGTGGACCGCCGGAGGCAGGGGTGGCGGGCGGTTGCCGGGAAGCTCGATTACGTCGACGGGGTGTCGGTTGGGGACTGGCTCCAGCGGAGGGCAACATGCCAGGCGGTAAGCAGCGCCTCGTCGTCCGCGTCCGTTGCGGCCACCCCGAGCGGGATCCACGTCTGCTCGACCACGGCGCCGTCGTCGATGCACTGGATGGTGATCCCGGGGTAGCGAAGTTCCTCACGGGTGCGGTCGACGACGATCGAGACGATGCGGACGTCGTGATGTAGCCGCACTTGCCTGCCTGTCATGAACCACCTCCCTGAGCTTCAACGTCAATATCGCGAGGCGCTCGTGGAGTGTCACATCTTGAGGCGCGCAACGCCCCAACTGGGTGATCTCAGTCGGAGCGATGGGTCGACGAACCAGCTCGAAAACGGGGCGCAAGCCGTCCTGGCGGCGTTGCCGGCCGCGTCGACGTGCAGGTCGTCCCAGATTGCGCAATTGGCGTCACCGTCGGTGTGCCCGTTGCGGATTGGCCTCACCGCTGCGGCCAATCCGGCCTCGCTTCCCGTCGGCGAGTTCGTCACCTATCTGTCGGTCACGGCGTCCAGAACAAGAACTGACTCAGTGGGCGCGTAAGTGGGCACATTCCAGATGGTAGTAGTTGACTGTGTCGATATCTGTAGTTCAGACCGCACTCATCAGTGCTGGGACCGCGGCAGTGGTGACCATGCTGGTCGAGTATGCAGCCAAACCTCATCTCGAAGCCAGGAAGGATCGCGTGGTCGAACGCATGCGGCTCCGTCGTCAACTGGAGGCTCGGCTCCTCTCGCTTCCCTACGACCTCATGTACCTTTACGGGTTGGAGTCGGCCAGCGTGGCTTGGTTCATGGGCGCCCAGAACCTAGAGGACATGAGCGAGGAGTGCAGTCAGCTCTACGTCGAGTTCGGGAAGTTCAGCGAGGGGCTGCCGAAGCGACAGCGAGACGTAATCGGCGGATACCTGCTGCAGCTCTCGTCAACACTGATTGCGTTACAATACCACGTCTTCATGTACAAGCAGACCGGTATTATTCGGCAACTGATTCAGGATGACGAGGTCAAGAAGGTCGGCACTGCCGATCATATTCACATGATGGTCGGCACCATCTTTGAATGCCTTGCCGGTGCCTACAGTGCGCTTGTGCTCTCGCCCGGAAGGCCAATCCGGTACGTGCGGCAAATGCGCAAGCTGGCCCAGGATCAGAAACAAAAGGCCGCGAGGTTCGCGCATAACGGCCCCGGCGCGGACGACGCCGAACCAGCAGCCGCCGCAGGCACACCGGTCAGCGGTGGCGACTAAAAGGACAAGCTCCGGCGGTAGTCGGTGTTGCTGCCGCGCGTAGCACTCGATCAGGTGATGTTCCGAGGTTTGGTGAGTGCGTGAACCGCAGGTGGGGACACTCGGCTGGACGGACTCAGGGGGTGGCGTGTGGGCGTGTTACTGGAACCGACTCCGGAGATGGGGACCTGGTCGGTGGAGGTATTCACCGGCAGTGCATGTTTTCGCTGTAGCGCGCCGGCTGACTGCGTCGATGGCAGTGGCGCCGACGCCTCAAGACTGAGGCCGATCGCGGATGCCGAGCTGCCGCCGCTCGATCCTGGCGGGCGCCCCGCGGCGTTCGAGGTGCCGGTCCGGGAACTGCGGCCGGCTATCGCGGCGGTGGACCAGGTGCTGGCTGAGCCGCTGTACTTCGACCACGTTCAGCACGGTGAACTCGACCTCGGGCGCTGGAACGAACCGATCTCGGAGGGCAGTTGGCTCCGTGTGCCCGGGCCAGTTCTGGAGTCGGCAGTCCGCGTCGGCTACCGCTCGATCGAGGTGAGCTACAACCACGTCGCCGAGCTGCGCTATCACCTCGTGGACTTCCTCAACCGCACCTGCTCGGACGACTTCACGTAGCCGCGTGCCGGCTGCCGCGGACCGCCTCTGCCGGTTCGACGCCGATCAGCCGGCGGACGTCTGCTGACGGTGGATGCATGGTGGTGCCGCTCTGGGGAAGGAGATGCGTGCGCGGAAGGACGTGCCGGGGCCGCTGTCGGGTAGCGGCGCAGTCCAGGTGTAGCCGGGCGCGCGGACGAGGGCCGCGGCGACGAGGGCGCGGCCGTAGCCGAGACGGCGGTGGCCGGCGGTGACGTGGACGTAGTCGAGCGTGGCGACCTGGCAGGCGGTGCAGCAGGTGAGGGTCGCCGTGCCGACCGGCGCGCTGTCGAGGCGAAGCTCGATCCGGCTGGTCATGCTGGTGGTCGGTGGATGTGCGACGAGGACCAGCCCTTGCTCGGGTGCGGCGTGGGGTTCGTGCTGAGTGGTGACGTCGAGGTGGGCCCATTCGGCGAGGCGGCGTTCGTGCGGATCACGCGCTTCGAGTTGGCGGCAGTCCTCGCAGAGGGTGGTGTGGAGCCGGTAGCGGTGGCTGTACATCTGGGTCATGCCGTAGTGGGTGAGGTAGTGGCTGCGCAGGCACAGCACCGGGCTGCTGCGCGCGCGGCGAACGGGCAGAAGCTCGCCGAATTCTGGTGCATGCTTGGCGGCCGTACGCCCCGCCGCGCTCGCGGTTTCGTCGCCTGGTGCGGCGCACGAGGTTTCACGGGGTCCGCGGCTATCGCCCCGCCTGCCGTGTCGGCACGCCCTCGCGTGTTCTTTGACGAGGATCGTCGCTGGCGCATCGCCCGCCGGCTGCTGCACGATGACACCATCGCCGCTATCGACCGCGTCGCCGGTTTGCTGGTTCTGATGTACGGCCAGGCCGTGTCCAGGATCGTCCGCCTTACGGTCGACGACGTTCTGCACGTCGACGGCACGGTTCAGTTGCGGCTTGGCCGCCTGCCGCTTGCGATGCCCGAACCCCTGGATGCTTTGCTGCTCGGTCTCGTGGCAACCCGTCGCGGCAAGGCTGCGCTCGGCCACACCGACGATCACCGCTGGTTGTTCCCAGGAGGTTTACCCGGTCAGGCGCTGCATCCCTTGACTTTGGCCACACGGCTGCGGGCCGTGGGCGTTCCCGGGCGAGTCGGCCGCAACACAGCCATGATCGAAAACGCAGCCACACTGCCCGCGAAAGTCCTGTCCGACCTGCTCGGCGTATCAACGGCCTGTGCGACCGCTTGGGCCGCGCTCGCAGGCGCCGATGGCAATGGCTACGCTGCGGAAATGGTTCGTTCTGCCACCAACTCGTGACACCGATCGCAGTAGAGCCCACGGCGCACGCAATCTGATCCGGCGGCGCAGCACGTGGCACGACACTGGTTGGCAGCGAGTGCTATCCATCGCCGTCGTTGAGAATCTCTTCCACGATGATTTCAATGACCCGGTCTCGGTCGGCGGGCGAGATTTGTTCAGCGGTCGGCAGTTCGATGCGCACTCGTCGAGCGACTGTGTCGTGTTTCGGCTTCAAGGTCTTGGTGCGCAGATCCTTGAAGATAGTCCAGGTCAGTGTGGCCGCGCTGACGATCAGGGAACCTAGCGTCACGGGATCAAAATATTGATCCGGCTTCAGCTGCACATCGCGGGCGTACAGGGCTGCCGCCACATCGGCTTCTAGCCGTTGCCCGCCAACCGACGCCAGTCGGCGTGCCGCGGCGCGTGCCGCACGTTCGACCGGTCCGCCGATAACGGGCACCTGCTCACTCATCGCTCTCCTCGGCGGTGTTATTGTCCTTAATGAACTTGAAGACCTCTGGCGGCAAGGTTGTTCCAGTCACGCCACTCCACACTTCTGTCAAGGCCTGCAGGCCGAGTTGCGCTGTCAACCGAGCCAGATGCACTGGACCGGGGCCTGTTGCTGGATGCGGAAACTCATCGAATAGCGCCACGCATCGGACCGTCCACTCAAGTGCCTCCCGGGTTTTTCCTCGCTTTTCGGCGAGAATCCCCCACTGCCCGTAGGTCATAGCCATCCCAGGTCGATCACCCAGCTCGTCTTTTATGGTGAGGGATTGGCGGTACCATTGCTCGGCCTCGTCCAGTCGCCCTCGCAACTCTGCCACCAAGCCGAGCTGATGATACGAGGCGCTCATACTGGACCGATTACCCAGTTCCTCGTTGATGGTGAGGGATTGGCGGAACCATTGCTCGGCCTCGTCCATTTTCCCTCGCAACTCTGCGACCATGCCGAGCTGATGATACGAGGCGGTCGTGCCAGGCCGATCGCCCAGTTCCTCTTTTATGATGAGGGATCGGCGGTGCCATTGCTCGGCCTCATCTAGTTGCCCTCGCAACTCTGCCACGATGCCGAGCTCATGATACGAGATGCTCATACTGGGCAGATCACCCAGTTCCTCGCTGATGGTGAGGGATTGGCGGAACCATTGCTCGGCCTCGTCCAGTTGCCCTCGCAACTCTGCCACCATGCCGAGCTCATGATACGAGATGCTCATACTGGGCAGATCACCCAGTTCCTCGCTGATGGTGACGGATTGGCGGAACCATTGCTCGGCCTCGTCCAGTTGCCCTCGCAACTCTGCCACCATGCCGAGCTGATGGTACGAGGCGCTCACGCTGTGCCGGTCACCCAGTTCCTCGTTGATGCCGAGACATTGGCGGTACCACTGCTCGGCCTCGTCCAGCCGCCTGCGAGTCTGCGCCACCCTGCCGAGGTGGTGGCTGACGGCAGCGAGTTGGTGACGTTGCTGCTCCGAGTCCGGCTGTGCCAGCAACATCTCACGAATACGGATATGGCTAGCCTCGGCGGTATCCAGCTGACCCGCGAGCTGTAGGCGACTGGCGTGCGCGCCGACGACGAACAGCCAAAGCGCTCCCTCTGGCTGCTGGAGCGGTGGCGGGTTCCCGTCCGTGTCCTCCAGGGCAAGTTGTGCTCGGTCGACCCACCCACGGGCTTCGACGGTCAGTCCACCGCGATCCCAAAAACGGTTGAGAGGTTGGATGATAGCCAGAGCCTCCGGCCACTGGCGTTGCTGCAGCGCAAGGCCGAGCAGGTGCCCCAGCATCCTCCGCTGAAGACCGATGATCTGGTACGCCAGCGCGGCATTACCTGACCTGATCTCCTGGTCCAGCCAGGTTCCGAGTCTGCTGTAGGCCCTAAGTAGCACGCGTTCGCCAGTGGCGCGGTCTGCTGGATAGCTTTCGGGGTCGTCGGTGTGCCACTGCTGGGCCAGGAAGGCGGGCAGCGCAGGGTGGACGCTGTACATCCCCCCGCCCCACGCTGTGAGCAGACCCACCTGTGCAGCCTGGTCCAGCACGGAAGACCAGCTGTCGCGGTCGACGTCGCGGAAGCGGTCGGGAACCTGCTCGTCGCCGGAGAACCAGCCAAGCACGTCGGCGTCGGCGACACCGACACACAGGCTGAGTGCAACCATCAGCCGACGTGCGGTGGGTTCGAGGTGGTTGATGGAGTAGGTAATACTCACCGGCAGAGACGTGGTACGACTGTCGTCGATGCTGTCGGGCAGGGGGCGGGTACCGCGTAGGCCAGCCAATAGGGCGTCCGGGTCGGTGGTGTCCAGGTGCGGCAGCAGCAACCGCATGCTCAGCGGGTGACCATCCAACCAGGCCAGCAGCTCAGCGAACGCACGGGACGCTCGCCGGGGCATCGCCGCCGGGAATGGGTGCAGCACATGATCGGCGTACTCCACCGCCTCGTCGCGGGTCAGGCCGCCTACCTCGATACGGCGCAGCTCGCCTAGCCAGGTCTCGGGGGTACGGCTGGTGACCAGCACGGCACTGCGACCGCCGGCCGCAACCGTGTGCAGAAACTCACGTAGCTCGTCCCGGGCCGCGTCGTCCAGCGGTGGGGTAGCCGAGGTGGGGTCAGGCATCGAGCACGCGGACTCGAAGTTGTCCCACACCACAAGCGCTCGGTGTTCGCGCAGCAGCTGGTGGACTAGAGCCCTGCGGACGGGCGGATCTTGGAGGGCGAAGTCCGCGCCGTAGACCTGCAGGCCGATGGCCGAGATCACCCCGTCCAGCCCGAACGAGTCAACGCCAGGCTCGAAGGAATGCCAGATCACCCACTCCGGGTGCTCCACACCGCCGGTGTCGCGCCACCATCGCGCGAACGCCTTGGCCAACTCGGATTTCCCGGTCCCGCCCGGGCCATACAAGACCACCACTCGTTGAGTACGAGCGGCGACTTCCAGTGAGTAGAACAATCCGTCACGGCCGACGAACTCACCTACCGGTGCGAGCGCATCGCGCTGTTCATGCTCGCCAGCGGTGCGCAAAGCGTCCAGCGCGGCATCCAACGTCACCCCGGAGGGCGCGGCGGGGAGGATTCGCAGGTCGGGGAAATGGACCTCGCGGCGCAGGTAGTGCACCGGGATGACCCAGTCCGCGAGCGGCAACTGACCCTTCGGACTGGGGCGTTCGGGCCGGTTCGCCATTCGAGCGCGGCCGGCCAGTACCGCGTCGTTGACCGTGTCGCCGGTGAACAGTCGCTCGTAGAACGCGGTCATGAACTCGGCCGCGGCCACGGCGTAGACGCTATAGGCCATCGCCACGACTGCCGAAGCGCCGCCGGCCAGCAGCCGGGTCGCGACCGTTGCCTCCAACTGTTTGCCAACCGCGCCGGACTGGCAGGCGTTGAGGACCACCACCGGAACCTGTGCCTTACCCAGCACCTGCCCGATCCGCTCCGCCGATACCTGATCGGCGCCACCACCAGGTTTCTCAAACACCAGCATGCCTTCGCCCGCTGGCTGACCGTAGCTCAATGGTGTGCCCGCACCGGCTCCGGCTCGGGCTCCGGCCAGTACGCCGTGGCCGTCGAAATGCACAATCTGAAAAGGATTCCCCTCCGCGCGGGCCGCCTGCAAGGTGTTGATCAGTGCGTCGAGAGTCGGTGGACGCAGCACCACCAGGTCGACTTGGCCCTGCACTGCCTTCAGCCGGCGCAGCAGCGGACGAGCGATCATCTGGTAGCCGATATCGTTGGTGCCGCGCGGTCGGGAGATTACCATCAACACACGCAGCTTCGAACCCTCCACGGCAAAGGTCGGGCCCCATTGCGCAGGTGACAGGCTACGACTGATTCCGAGCCCGTCCAGTACCACCGGCGTGGGCCGAGCAGGATCTTGCAGTAGCTCCCAGGGCAGCCCCAGCCAGGCCGGCAACGTCGACCGCAGGACGATCTCCGTCGCACCCGGCTGCACGGCACGGCTGCGGACGGCGATGTAGGCATCGCGAGCCGGACCGGTTCCGAACAGAGCGGAAAACATCGCCGTGCCCCACTCCGGGAGGTCGTTGGCGATCCGGCTGCCCTGGTCCTCGTAGACGCCGAACGGTGCCCGAAGGTAGTCCTCCAGATACCAACGCAAATTCTCAAGCTGATCCGCATCCAGCGGCCACGTCAGCACAGCGGGCTTGGTGGCTGCGCTGGGAAGCTCGCCGGCCACCCAGGTGGACACGGACACACGTCCATCTAGGTCAAGATCGACCAGCAGCCGGTCCACCACGGTAACATCAGAGCCCCTCTCGTATCGTCCAGTCGCCGATGATCTACGCAGCGTTACGTCGGACCCCAAGCCAACCACAGTGGAGATAGTGGTTGCGCAAACGCGCTCTTGTGCCGCTGGTCGAGCGTCGACGAGAGGCCGATCACCGACGGCCGAGCCGTTTCATTTGGTCACCGAGCGGCTGGCTATTCGACAAGTTCTTATATTGCCACCTACCAGCACCCGGGCAGAACCGGCTGTCCGGCTCCCTCGGTGGGCTCCTGCTGGGCGGACACAACCCGGACACCGGAGACCTGGTCTACATCGGCGACGTCGGCCTGTTGACCGGACTAACGGAGGACACGCCCGCGGGCTGAGCTTCACGCGCCGGGTGTTCCGGTAGATCACCTCCATCGTGATCACGGAGGTGAGCGGATTGACTGACGAGCCGCAGCGGGCCATCGATGAGATTCGGCTGCCGCGATGGGGCCGCGTCGTTGCAGCGGAAGGCTCGGTCCCATGGGTGGTCGTCGGCCCCGACGATGTCGTTGTCGCGCCGATCCGGGAGTTCCTGGCCGAGTTCGTCGCGATGGGCCGAAGTCCTGGCTCGGTGCGTAGTTACGCCTACGACCTGCTGCGGTGGTGGCGTTGGTTGCTGATTGCCGGAATCGAGTGGAACCGCGCCACCGAGGCGGAAACCCGGGACTTCGTCTTGTGGCTGCGGCAGGCGGTGAAGCTCCGCCGGTCGAGCCGGACTACGTCGGCCGGGTTGGTCGGCACGGTCAACCCGATCACGCGCAAGCAGTACCTCGGCGACGGTTACCAGCCGCGGACGGTCCGGCACTCGAACGCGGTAGTCCGCGCCTTTTACGAGTACTGGATCGATCGTGGCGAGGGTCCTGTGGTCAACCCGGTGCCGCGGGATCCGCGTGGCGGCCGTAGCAACGCCCACCACAACCCGTTGCAGCCGTTCCGGGCCGAGGGCCGGATCCGCTACAACCCGAAGGTCCCGAAGCGTCGCCCGCGGGAGATGCCGGAAGCGTTGTGGCGCGACGTTTTCGGAGCGCTGCGGTCCAATCGAGACCGTGCGCTGCTGGCGACGGCGGTGAGCAACGGCGCCCGGGCCGCGGAGCTCCTTGGTGTGCGCGCGGTCGACTTGGACTGGGGTGATCAGCTGGTGCGGGTGGTGCGCAAGGGCAGCGGCGCCGAGCAGTGGCTTCCGACTAGCGCGGAGGCGTTCGTGTGGATCAGGCTCTACCTGGCCGACCTCGGAGAGCCGCTGGCGCCGGACTCACGGCTGTGGTGGACGTTGCGGCGGCGCGATCGGGGCCGGGGTTTGAGTCGGCAGCCGTTGAACTATGAGGCGCTGCGGGCGGTGTTCCGTCGGGTCAACGCTGTCCTCGGAACGAACTGGACCATGCACGACCTGCGGCACACGGCCGCATTGCGGATGTCGCGCGATGAGAACCTCTCTTTGAAGGATGTGCAGGTCATTCTCGGGCATGCGCACTTGTCGACGACAGCGGACGTGTATGTCGTCGAGGACGAAGCGCAGATCATCCGGCGCGTCGGCCGGCACCTCACGGACCGAACGCGTCCGGCAGCGGCGGCGCCGGTCGCGGTGGGGTACGACGCCACGGATCTCGACATCCTGCTGGGAGGGCTTCGATGACCAGGACACCCCTGCTCACCAGCGATGTCGCCGAGGTCGGTGCGGCGGCGACGCCGTCGTCGGGCGCCGCCCGGGTGGGGCCGCTGGATGACTGGTCGATCGAGCAGGTCATTGCGTCGTTTTCGTCATTGCCCACGTGGCCACTGGGTAACCGGGACGCGCGCCGGTGGCGGGTCGAGGGCGCTCATAGGGTCCTGTCCTGGCTGGCGGAGCACCCAGGACGCGGTTGGCAGGAGCGGTGGGTGAACAGCGGCGCCGACGCTGGTGTCGGCTGGATCGACGACGTGATCGCACGAGAGGCCAGTACAGATCCGAAGTACCGGACGGTGCTCACCCATGGCCTGACCTTCCTGCTTCTGGCGCGTGTCGTGGTGCCCAGCTACACCTTCTTGACGGCGTATGCAGCCAGCCATCTGCTCGGGTATGTCCGGCAGACGCACCGACCAGACCTGTTTATCCAACTCGAAGAGCGCGCCGTCGCGTTGGAAGCACCGATGCGGCGCCGCACCGAGGCGCTGTCGATCCTAAGCAAGCTGGTGCTACACACCGGTCGCGACCTGAACCAGCTGACCGCGGAGGACTTCCTCGAGTTCCGCGCCTGGGTCAAGCAGCGCGGCAGCAAGTACATCGGAGGCTCGCACCAGGCGAACCTGGCCTGGGACCTTGTCCGCGACATCGCCGGCCTCGAGGGGCCGCCCTCGTTCCGCGACACCCTGCGCACCGGCCAGCGCAGCAACGCCGAACTCGTCGGTAGCTACCCGATCCGCAACGCCGAGATCCGCGAGGTGCTCGTCCGCTATCTGGACCAGCGCCGGCCTCAGCTGGACTATTCATCGCTGCGGCGCCTGGTGACCGACCTGGTCGGCAACTTCTGGATCGACATCGAGCGCCACCATCCCGGCATCGACACCTTGCGCCTACCTGAGGACGTCGCCGCCGCCTGGAAACAGCGCTTGCGCGTGATCACGACGAAAGACGGACCCACACGCCCGCGGCGGGGTTACCTCGATGTGCTGGCTCGTGTGCAGTCGTTCTACCTCGACATCCAGCAGTGGGCCCTGCAGGACCCGTCGTGGGTGCGGTGGGCGGTGCCGTCGCCGATCCGGCGCGGCGAGACCGACGGAATGGCGAAGGTGGCCCGGCAGGTCAGTGACGAGATGCATCAACGAGTACGCGAACGGCTACCGCGCCTGCCCGCACTGGTCGAGACCGCCGAACGGCAACGTGCCTTCCACAGCGGTCTGCTCGAACTCGCCAGCGCCGCCGCCGTCGGAGACGAGTTCGCCTACCAGGAGCGCCGCTACCGTCGCGTGGAGGAGAAAGCCTTCATCCCACACCGCTACCGCGGACAGGCCCCACCGAATGTCACCGTCTCGGATCTCGACGCAGGGGAGCGGATCGATGTGACTCGCAGGGAGAACACCGCGTTCTGGGCATGGGCGAGCATCGAAACACTTCGCCACACAGGAATCCGGGTAGAAGAGATGTGCGAGCTGACGCACCTGGCGCTGGTGTCCTACCAACTGCCCGACACCGGTGAAATTGTCCCGATGCTGCAGATCGTGCCGTCGAAAAGCAACGAGGAACGGCTGCTGCTGGTCGGACCGGAGCTTGCCAGCGTTCTGGCCACCGTCATCACCCGGCTGCGCCGGCAGAATGGCGGCACTGTCCCCTTGACCCGCCGCTACGACCCGCATGACCGGGTCCTCGGGCCGCCACTGCCGCACCTGTTCCAGCGGCGACGCAGCTGGCGCTGGGAGATCATCTCCTACTCCGGACTGAACCGGCTGCTCGAGGTGACGCTCGCGGAATCCGGGTTGTGCGACGCAGCCGGTGCGCCGTTGGTCTATACCCCGCACGACTTCCGGCGCATGTTCGCCACCGAGGCCGCGACCGGCGGGCTACCCGTGCACATCGTCGCGCGGCTGCTGGGGCACGCCAACATCAACACCACCCAGGCCTACATGGCGATCTTCGACGAAGACCTCGTCCGCAACTACCGCGCGTTCCTTGACCGGCGGCGAGCGATCCGCCCGGAAGCCGAATATCGCGAACCGACCGATGCAGAGTGGCGTGAGTTTCAGCAGCACTTCCAGGCCCGCAAGCTGGAACTCGGCGAATGCGCCCGCCCCTACGGCACGCCCTGCCAGCACGAGTTCGCCTGCATCCGCTGCCCCAGCCTCCGACTCGACCTCGCCGCGCGGCCACGCCTGGTCGCGATCATCGACAACCTCAAGGACCGCATCCGTGAAGCACAGCTGAACGGATGGCTCGGAGAGGCCCTCGGCCTCCGCAGCAGCCTGGACAAAGCAGTACAGAAGTTGGTCAGCCTCGACCGCACCCGAGACCGGCAGCCCACCGGACCAGTCAACCTCGGCATTCCCACCATCAAGGACAGCTAAATGTGCCCTGAACAGGACAACGGTAGGTAGTCCGCGCAGTCGGTCAACTCAATGACTCGGCTGAGAACACACCGCCGACTACGGTCGCAAAGCGGAAAACCGGTGAATCATTTCCCGACAATCGCCCGGTTTGGTTTCTGGCTACGCCGGTTGGAACCGTGATATGCAGGTCGGGAACTCGCAAGTGGCTACGCGACGTTCAAGGCAAGTGAATTGTCGGATGACCGCAGGGAGGGCCGGTTGAGCCTGACGCATCTGCTTGTGATCGTTCCCGGTATTGGAGGCAGCGTCCTCGAGCAGCACGACGGCCGCCCCGTGTGGGGTCAGAACCTGTCCGGAACGGTCCGGGCAGCGTTTGCTCCAGACCGGCTGGCGATGTCGGAGCCGGTGGTGCCGGTTGGGTTGCTGCCGGGCTTGGGCGTGCTGCCGTGGATGAAGGTGGCCGGGTACGACAGGCTGGTCCAGCGGCTGATGAACCGGCTCTCCCTCGGACCCGACGATATCGACACTGCACATCCGCACAGGGCGCCCCGGGCAGGGGCGAGCGTGTTGTTGTTTCCCTACGATTTCCGTCAAGGAATGGCCTACAACGCCGAGAGATTGCGGCATGAGATCCAGCGGAGGGTGGGAAATCGGCAGGTGATCGTGGTTGCCCACTCGATGGGTGGTGTGGTCGCCCGGTGGTGGTGGGCGGTGTCGGGCGGGCACCGGATCTGCCGTTCTTTGATTACGGTGGGCACGCCGCACCGCGGCGCGCCGAAGGCGATCGACTGGTTGCTCAACGGAGTGCGGCTAGGTCCGCGGCCGATGGCGGCGGTGTCGAGTCGACTGCTGCGGTCCGCCGCCGAGGTGGTATCAGGGTGGGAGTCAACGTGGGAGCTGCTGCCACGCTATCCAGCGGTGCTGGACGTTACCGGCCCGGCGTATCCACACGAGGTTTCCGTCGCCCCCGAGTCATTCCGCACGCGGGCGAAGACCGCATACGGAACGCACCTGGAGTTGGAGGCGTCCTGCGCGGCGGTGTTCGAGTGCGAACCGCAGGCACGCTCGCGGTTCATGGCCTTCTACGCCACCGGACACGCCACCGCCGGTCGCGCCGTGGTCGAGGGCCAGCGCGTGCTGGTCAGTCGTGCGGATGCCGAGTGGTTGCCCAGCCAGGGTTGGGAAGGCGGAGACGGCACGGTTCCCGCTATTTCCGCCACTCCGGTGGAGTATGCGGCTGAGGCTGACGATGGGGTCTATCACCGGACCTGGTGGCCGGAACCGCATCTGCCGATTGCCTCGGCACATGGTGTGGTGGAGTTTGTCGCTCGATTCGAATCCGCCCCGCTGGACGCGGTGCGTGGTGAAGCCGGGCCCGACCGCCCGTGGGTGGGGTTCGACGTGGACGAGGTCACCGCCGCCGGCGAGCCGTCCACGGCACGGGTGCGACTGTGCGGCGCCGATCCCCAACGGGTGACAGCCCGGGCCAGGCTCATCGCCGAGCCCGGTGTCCCGCTTGAGCTACCGGAGCATCTTCCGGTCGACTGGCGGGAGGGGAGCTGGCGGGTCGAGATCCCGGAGCTGCCGCCGGGTGCGTACCGGCTGCGGGTCGAGTTGGACCAGGTGCCCGACGTAGACCGGGTGGTGGGCGAGGACGTCATCGGGGTGATTCAGCCATGACCGGGTGGCGCTGGGACCGCGCGGACGATCCGGAGGAGCTGGCTCGCTACGTCCAGCAAGACCTAGCGCGCAAGCTCCTGCCAGCACGCCTGGCTCGGAGGCTGCCCGGACCGCACAGCCAGGCGCCTGCCGAGCGAGCGCGGCGAATCTACGAGGTGTTCGCCGAAGCCGGGGTGCGCTACGTCGGTGAGCCAACCAGCAGCGGCGCGGGTTTGCAGACCGTCCGGCCAGTGGACCAGGTGCTAGCCCGGCCACGGCACGGAACCTGCCTGGACGTGTGCGTGGCCTATGCCGGGGCGTGCCTGGATGCCGGGCTGCATCCGATAATCGTGGTATTGGACCCCCGGCACGGCGGGGCCGGGCACGCGATTGTGATGATCTGGCTGGACGGCTCGTGGCCGACGTCGCAGGCCGACTACCCGCTGCGCGACGTGGTGCATGCCACCGCGCCGGTAACCGAGGACGGGTTCCCGCTGGCGCGAGAGATTCGGCCTGGGACTGAGGCAGCGGGGTCCTTCCTCGCGATCGATGTCACCGGCGCGACCCGACCGGCGAACGCCACCGCAGCGGTCAAAGACTGGGCCGCCGCCGTTGCCGACGGCGCGGAAATGATCACGACCACAGGTACCGCCGGTGGGCGGTGGCGATGGGGGATGAGCGTCGACGTTGGACTGTCCCGCCGGACTGACCCTGCCCTGGACTTGGAGGACTGGCGGGCCCCGGGTTTTCAGCCGTTGACCGCCCCGTACCTGGCGCCCAACCCACAGGCCGGCCCGCTGACCCAGATCAAGGCGCGCCAAGGCGTAGTCCCGTTTTACGCCCGCGATGAACTGGACCTGCTGCTGGACTGGGCCGAGGCCCGCAGCACCGCCAACGACGGTATCGAACTCGCGGTGCTGCACGGCGTGGGCGGCGCCGGCAAAACCCACCTGGCCGCCGAACTGTGCCGCAGGCTGGACGCAGCGGGCTGGTACACCGGGTTCCTCGCCAAGAACCCGACACCCAGCAGCGAAGATTTGGCCTGGCTGGCAGGGGTAGAGTCACCCGTGCTGGTCGTCGTGGACTACGTCGAAGACACCGCCACAACTGGTGTACTTGCGACGCTCAAGACACTCCGCGGTCGGGAAGAGCCGACCAGGATGCTGCTAACCGCCCGGGCGACCGGCGACTGGCTAACGACCATCATCAGCGGCGCCGAGCGCGACGGCCTCAGTTCCGCCGCGCCGTTGCTCGTTCCGCTGCCACGGCGGCATCCGGCTTCAACAGGCGTGTTCCGCCGCGCCGCGCAACGCTTCGCTGAACTGCCCGGCAGGTCGGCCGCAACCGTCGAACAGCCACCAGCGAACCCGCGCTGGACCACCCTGGACCTGGTACTGCAGGCGTGGCTGGCCACCGACAGCGCTATCGACGACGCGCTGCCGACCCAGCGGGATACGCTGTATGACCGGGTCCTGGAGCGAGAATTCGAATACTGGCAGCGGACGTGCAAGAAACGCGAACTGCCTGAATATCCCTCGTGGCTGCTGGCGCGGGTGGGTGCGGTCCTGACAATTCTCGGACCAGCCACTGCAGATCGAGCAACCAGAGCTGTCACCGCCATCGATGAATTTGCCGATCCCACACTCGATCGAGCTGTCCTCGTCGACGTGCTCATCGGACTGCTTGCCTCGGACACTGCGGACGAAGGCTTCGCGATCCGGCCTGACCCCGTCGGGGAGCGGCTAGTACTACGAGAATTCACCGCCACCCCTTACCTACTGGATCGTTGTATACCGGTTGCTCCAACGACAGACCGACAGGTGGCTGAGCATCCGGACGCGACGCACGTCGATGCTGATGTACAAGCCGCGATCATGGAAGGCTTCCGGGCGTGTTCTGTACTTACCCGCGCAGCGGAACAGGATACTTCGGCCGCCAAAGACCTGACCCGAAGACTGCTCGACCGCCATATCTACTTGTGGTCAACGGGCCTCGCCGTTGCTCTGAACCAAGGCGGACCATTCGCCGCCACGCTGACAGAACTCGCCGAGCAAAAAGACACACCGTTGCCACTGGCTCAGCTCGCCACCACGATACCCGCAGGACACGCGGCGCTCCGAACGCTTGCACTCACCGCCACGCAACGCAACCGACCAGAACTGGACCCCGCAAACACCGACGGCAACAACCGCAAGGCTTTCGCTGCCTGGTCGAACAACCTCGCTGTCCGACTCGGTGATGCTGGTGACCGCGCGGGCGCCTTGGCCGCGATCGACGAGGCCGTCGCTCTGCAGCGCCAGCTAGCAGAGACCAACTCAGCCGCATTCCTGCCCGACCTCGCCGGGTTCCTGAATAACCAAGCTGGCATGCGGGATCGGGTTGGTGACCTCCGGGGCGCATTGGCTGCGATCGACGAAGCCGTCACATACTACCGCCGGCTGGCTGAGGACAACCCGGCCGCGTTCCTGCCCGAACTCGCCGCGGCGCTGAATAGCCAAGCCAACCGGCGGAGTGAGGTTGGTGATAGCGCTGGTGGCCTGACCGTCTTCGATGAGGCCGTCGCCTTACTGCGCCGGCTGACCGAGGACAACCTGGCCGCGTTCCTGCCCGACCTCGCCATGTCGCTGAGCAACCAAGCCGCCACGAGGATTGAGGTTGGTGACCGTCGGGGCGCCCTGGCTGCGATCGACGAAGCCGTCACACACTACCGCCGGCTGACCGAGGACAACCCCGCCGCGTTCCTGCCCTAACAAGACAATAATCTGAGCAACCAAGATGCGGCGAGGA